>JAYFPV010000385.1:0-2623 GCA_034927465.1 Lawsonibacter sp. | reverse complement strand
TTGGCCTCCATCTCCTCAAAATACTTCCGGTCCAGTGCCATATTGTTCCCTCCGTCACGGCGGCCCGGCCGCCGGTTCTCCGTTTTGACTGCCCTACATTATAGGAGATTTTTCCCTCCTTTGCAAGGGATTGTCCGCAGTTCTTTTCCCTTTCTTCCTCTTTCATGGAATTTTAATGCGCCTATGATTGCTTTTTTCCCAAAAATCGGCTATGATAATGTCTACTGAGTAAACCGCGCGGCCATTTATTCCGCGGCAACCGCCGCACAATTGGATCAAAAGGACCGTTTCCCGCCATTTTGATTAAACTCGGACATCGCCGCAATGCGTATCTTCATTTGGGGTGACATCCACCCCAAATGGCTCGCAAGGAGTCTGCGCCTGACCGCGCAAACTCCTCCCACCGGAACAGAGCCAACCGGCTTGAAAAGCCCTGGCTTTCCAGATCTATGGCTTTGCTCCGTACGCATTCTGCTAAAATCGGTCTTTGTCGGAACCTTCCAAAATCAGCCGTACTGGAAAAGGAGAATTATCTTGAGCAAAATGAAATCCGGCTTTCATTTGCCCCGCAGCCGATTTGGCCGGACCATTCTGAGTCTGGTCATCACCGCGGTCATCGGTCTTGCCTATTTTTATGTCTCTCTCCCCGCTTTGAATTTCCAAGCCAGCGAATTTTACGGTTTTCTCGGCTTTCTGTGTGTGATTTATGTGGTTTCCGTGTTCCTGCTGTCCGGTGCCCCCGCCGACAACGTGGTGCGCACCCCAAAGCAAAAACTGCGGGAGTGGCTGCAGTTTGTCAAGCACAGATGTCTGCCGGTGGGCATTCTCTTTCTGGCTGTGGTGCTGGTATCCATTGTGGGCCAGATCATCTCCATGCCCGTGTTCCGCGCAGCGGCTTACCGGGATCTTCTTCCCGTCCAGACGGGGGATTTTTCCGCCGAAGTGACCCAGATTTCCTTCAACGAAATTCCTACCCTGGACCGCACCTCCGCCGAATACCTGGGGGACCGGCAAATGGGCACGTTAAGCGACATGGTCAGCCAGTTTGAGTACTCCCGTGATTCCACCCAAATCAACTACCAGGGTCGTCCCGTCCGCGTGGCTCCCATCGCTTACGCGGATCTGTTCAAGTGGCTGACCAACCGTGGGCAAGGGCTGCCCGCCTATGTGGTGGTGGACATGGTCACCCAGCAAGCCACGGTAGTCCGCCTTCCGGATGGAATCAAATATTCCTTCTCCGAACCCTTAAATCGGAACGTCATGCGCCATCTGCGTTTTCAGTACCCCACTATGATGTTCTCCACACCCGAATTTGAGATCGACGAGAACGGCCATCCTTGGTGGATTGCCCCACGTATGGTCAAAACCATCGGTCTGTTTGGCGGCACCGATATTCAAGGCGCCGTTTTGCTGGATGCCGTCACAGGGGAAAGCCAGTATTATGAGGAAGTCCCCACTTGGGTGGACACCCTGTACACCCCCTCCCTCATTATGGAACAGTATAACTACCATGGTACCCTGGTCAACGGCTTTATCAATTCCATTCTCGGCCAGAGGGATGTCACCATCACCACCGACGGATACAACTACATCGCCATGAACGATGATGTCTACGTCTATACCGGGGTCACCTCCGCCAATGCCGACCAGTCCAACCTAGGCTTTTTACTGTGCAACATGCGGACCAAGGAAACCCATTTTTACGAGGCCCCCGGCGCCACCGAAAAGGCAGCCCAGCAGTCGGCCATGGGTGTGGTGCAGGACCTTGGCTATGTGGCTACCTTCCCGCTGCTGCTTAACATTGCCGGAGAGCCCACCTATTTCATTCCTCTTCTGGATGCCACCAACCTGGTAAAAATGTACGCCATGGTCAACGTGGCCCAGTACCAGATTGTGGCTACCGGCTCCACGGTTTCATCCTGCGAGCAGACCTATATCAAACTCCTGTCAGAAAAGGGCATTACTCAGCCAGACGAACTGCCCCAAACCCAGATTAGCGGCACGGTAGCTGAAATTCGCTCCGCCGTTCTGGACGGCAACACCTATTATTTCCTGCGTCTGGAACAGGAGGACATATTCTATTCCATTTCTGCCGCTCAAAACCGCGATGTGGTCACACTGAATGTTGGGGATCAGGTCACGATTGAACATGCCTTACCCATTGAAGGCATAGACAGTCCCATTCTGGACGGATATACCCTTCAGATCGACGGCCGCGTTCCGGCCGTAACCGCGGCCGTATCAGGCATCGCTCCCGCAAGCACCGTCCAGACGGAAGCTGCTCTGCCGGAGGCGGCCCAGGCCCCCGCCGCTTAGTATCCCACCCAAACAAAGCAGGAGCGTCGGAAATTCCGGTGCTCCTGCTTTATGCTTCCTTTGTTTTATCCAACCACGCCCCGCACAGCCGATTTTTCTCCGGGCGGGTTAGGCGTTTGATCTGATACTCCCGACGCAGGGCTGCCGGTTTGTCCGGCTGCTCCTCCGCAAAGGCCAGCTTCAGGGGGCCGCGCCCCCTGGTATATTTCGCTCCCTTGCCCGTCCGGTGAACTTCCAGGCGGCGTTCTACATCATCGGTAATCCCCGTATAGAGGGTACCATCCCCGCACAGCAGCATATAGACATA
>JAYFPV010000194.1:0-4864 GCA_034927465.1 Lawsonibacter sp. | reverse complement strand
GGCCGACATCTCAGCCGGGCTGTCCACATCCATTGTGAAAAATGCCATTTACAAAGTGATCCGAGCCGCCTCCGCCGATGACTTGGGGAACCACATCGTGGTTCAGGGCGGCACATTTCTTAACGACGCGGTGCTCCGTGCCTTTGAGCAGGAGTTGGGTCGGGACGTGATTCGTCCCACCATTGCCGGCATGATGGGGGCGTTCGGCGCGGCGCTGGCTGTCCGGGACCTGCATCTGGAACAGAGCTCTTTGCTGACGGCCAAAGCGCTGGAGCGCTTTACCCATACTGCCCGCCCTGCTACCTGTGGGCTGTGTACCAACCACTGCTCCCTGACCGTCAATGCGTTTGACGGCGGACGGAGGTTTGTATCGGGCAATCGGTGTTCCCGCCCCTTGGGGGAGGAACCCAGCCGCCTACCCGATCTGATGCGGTATAAATACGTGAAGCTTCGGGCCATGAACGGAACGGGGAAAGGAAACGGAACCCGGGGCACAATCGGAATCCCGTTTGGCCTGAACATGTACGAAAACCTGCCCTTCTGGTTTGAGCTGTTTACCTGCCTGAACTTTGAGGTGGTCCTGTCCCCTGAATCCTCCCGTAAGCTTTACCTGAAGGGCCAGCGTACCATTCCCTCGGACACAGTCTGCTATCCAGCCAAGCTGCTCCACGGGCATGTGGAGGCGCTGGTCGAGCAAGGGGTGGATGCGATCTTTTACCCCTGTATGCCCTATAACTTTGATGAGGGCGTAAGCGATAACAATTACAACTGTCCTGTGGTGGCCTATTATCCCGAGTTGCTGCAGGCCAATGTACGGGAGTTAAAAAAGACCCGCTATTTGAATCCCTATTTTGGACTTCACCGTCCGAAGGACTTTGAGCGGAAGGCGAGCGAGTGGTTCTTCAACGAGTTTCAGGTTCCCAAGCGGGAGACCGTGGCTGCGGTCAAGGCCGCCTATGCCGCCTATGATGCCTATAAAGGCGACCTGCGTGCCACTGGGGAACGGTACATTGCGCAGGCCAGACAGGAGGGGCATCCCATTCTGGTAGTGGCCGGTCGGCCCTATCACATGGATCCGGAGATTAACCATGGCATCAACGATTTGATCACGTCCTATGGCTTTGTCCTGGTGACGGAGGACGCGGTGGCCTATCTGGAAGACAAGGTGCCCCGCCATGTGCTCAATCAGTGGACATACCACGCGAGAATGTACAACGCAGCACGGTATGTGTGTACGCAGCCCGACACCGAACTGATTCAGCTGGTTTCCTTCGGTTGCGGCATCGACGCCATTACCGGAGACGAGATGCGTTCCATCCTGGAGAAGGGTGGCAAGCTATACACTCAGCTGAAAATTGATGATATCAACAACCTGGGTGCGGTGAAAATTCGCATCCGAAGCCTGATGGCCGCCATCAAGGCGAGAAATGAGCGCTAAGAACCTCAGTCGGGACCATAGCGGGTTCCGGGGACAAGCGATGTTCCTTTTTGCGTTCGTTTCTCTGGAGAGGAGAAAACCCTATGGCAAAACTGATTTATGACGACACCGGCCGCCTGCTGTTCACCAAGGAGATGAAGGAGGAGTACACCCTTCTGATGCCCCAGATGCTGCCCGTTCATTTCGGAATGATGAAAAAGCTGCTGGAGTGCGAGGGGTATAAGGTGGATATGCTGACCACCAATCACCGGGGGATTGTGGACGAAGGCCTGAAGTACGTCCACAACGACACCTGCTACCCGGCACTGCTGGTCATCGGCCAGTTGATCGACGCAGTGAAGCATGGGGGCTATGATCCGTACAAGGTGGGGCTGCTCATCACCCAGACCGGCGGCGGATGCCGGGCGTCCAACTGCATTCATCTGCTGCGCAAAGCCCTGGAGAAGGCGGACATGGAGTACATTCCCGTGGTTTCGGTCAATTTGTCCGGACTGGAAAAGAATCCGGGCTTCTCCCTGACGCTGTCTTTTATCCGAAAAGCAGTCTACGCCATGATGTACGGCGATCTTGTGGTGAACGTAGCCAATCAGGTGCGGCCCTACGAGGTTGAGGAAGGGGCCGCCGACGCGATGATTGACCGCTGGTCCCAGAAGCTGGTGGACGGCTTCCAGGCAGGCAAGGGCATGAGCCGGGGGCAGATGCGGATGCTCTTTGACGAAATCTGCGCCGATTTCGGGTCCATCCGAGTGGCGGGCGAGCCCAAGGTC
This sequence comes from Lawsonibacter sp., assembly GCA_034927465.1. Lineage (GTDB taxonomy): Bacteria > Bacillota > Clostridia > Oscillospirales > Oscillospiraceae > Lawsonibacter. The sequence continues at coordinate 2,659 of JAYFPV010000194.1, read as the reverse complement.
CGCGTGGGAGTTGTGGGGGAAATCTATGTGAAGTTTGCCCCCCTTGGCAACAACAATCTGGAGAAGTTTCTGCTGAGTGAGGGCGTGGAGCCCGTGGTTCCGGGCCTGACCGACTTTATTATTTTCAAGATCTATAACCGGGTGGCCGATGTGGATCTGTATGGTGGAAAATGGATTAAGAAGGCCGCCTGTCAGGTCTTTATGGCCTATATCGAGGGCTGTCAGAGAGACATGATTGCCGCGCTGGAAAAGTCCGGTCGCTTCCGTGCCCCCGGTACGTTCCAGGATCTGCATAAACTGGTTCATGGTTACTTAGGTGACGGCAATAAGATGGGTGAGGGGTGGCTGCTTACCGCCGAAATGCTGGAGCTGATCCACTCGGGCACCAACAATATTGTCTGTACTCAGCCCTTTGGCTGTTTGCCCAACCATGTTGTGGGCAAGGGCATGATTCGCAAACTGAAGGACGATTATCCGTACAGTAATATTGTAGCCATTGATTACGACCCTGGAGCTACCAAGATCAACCAGGAGAACCGCATCAAGCTGATGTTGGCCAACGCCAAGGGACTGATCCATACGGAGAGCACTCCCGCGCGGGAGCCACAGCCAGAGGTGGTGCCCAAGCTGGTTCATGCCAATGTTTGATTGAGAGATCGTTCAGTAAAAAAAGGCTCCGCGGAAACAGGTTTGTTTCCGCGGAGCCTTTTTTTCAGATCAGCTGGTTTTCCATGTTCGGGGAATCTGCAACGGGAGGGGTTGCAGGACACTCCGAAAAGAGTTAATATATAGGAAAGTGAGTTTGCGATTTTGAAAAAGAGGTGATCGCCCCATGCGTTGGGTAAAGGAATCAGGCAAAGCAACCCTGATTTCCATTGGATTCACGTTGTTGTTTATTCTTCCATTTCCCGGCTTTCGGGAGTCTTGGGGATATGTCTTCGGTTTTGGGCTAACCGTCTTTGAATTGCCTGTGTTAATCGAAAGTGAAGAGCTGACCCTTCTAAAAAAAGTTGGATTAACGTTCACTCTGGGCGCTCTGTCTGTCCTGCTGATTCGGTTTTTCTGCGAGGCAGAGCGGATTGGACGATACCTGTCGTTTTATGTTACAATCTATGGCCTTGGGATCCTGACACTGCTTTTGAAGCGCTGTTATATCAAGTGGAAAGCGTCCCGGAGCAAATCAGAATAAAAAAACAAGGCGAAGCGGTTATGTTTGTCGACAAAACCGCTTCGCGTCTTTTATGTATTACTGGGGCAGGATGCGCAGGTTTAGATCCACTTTCCCGGGTACCCCGTCCACTTGTGCGGCGTCGGTGTACTGCCACATCTGAAAATTATAATAGAAACCAGGCGTGGTGCCGTACTGGGCCAGCCAGAAGGGGTACTGGACCACATCCTCCAGGTTATAGAGGAGGTAGCCAATGTACTGGTTGAAGTAGATCATGGGCGAATAGCCTGCCTGCTCCACCGTTTGGCAAAAGGCGTTGGCCATGGCGGTGACGGTGGCGCGGTCCAATCCGTCGGTGCGGGCGGCGGCATTGGTGATGTTTTCCCAATCAAAAACTACCGGGCCGGTGAAGTCATAGTCCTTCAGCAGGTTCAGCAGGAAGTTGGCCTCATCCCGCGCTTCCTCCACGGTGATGGCCTGGGAGAAGAAATAGACCCCCACGTCCAGTCCAGCGTCCAGCGCACCCTGAATGTTGGTGCGGAATTGGGTGTCCTCAAAGACGACCCCGCTGCCGTAATATCGGCCGCCCGCCCGGATCATGGCGAACTGAATGTCGTCGTCCGCGACTTTTTTCCAGTCGATCACGCCCTGATGATAGGACACGTCGATGCCAAGAGAGGTCTTTACCCCTTTGCCGGCATAGTCCATCCGGTCTCCGTCCAGAATAAAGGCAGAGGGATCGTCGGCGTTGACAGGGACATTGTCCAGAATGTCCAGGGTATAGGTACCGAAGTGGATATGGGTGGCGTATTCCCGGATCTGCCAGACAATGGCGCTGATCTCCGCCCGGGTGATGGAGGCGTCGGGATGAAACAGCAGGCTGTCTCCAACTTTGGTGCCCGCTACAATCCCTTTCTGGTACAGGGCTGTGACCAACCCGTCATCCACGTCGGCAAAGGGGGAGGCCCCTTCTATGGCAGTCAGTCCCAGCGCTTTGGCTGCCAACTGAGCGACAAACTGCCGGGAAATCGAGCCGTTCAGGTCATCGGGCACCTGCTCCTGCGTCAGCCATCCCCGATTCACCGCATAATCGGCATAGACAGCGGCGTAGTGGGCGCCCGGATCAGACTCCAGCGTGCCGCTGCCGGCCGCCTTCAAAATCATAATCATCGAGTCACCCGCGCGGGTGGTGTCATTGGGTCCAAAGCGGCCGTCAGGATACCCGTTGATGACTCCCTGGCTGTTCAGAACGGCCACAAAGGGGTAAAACCACGCGCCATCCTGCACGTCGGAGAAGGGAGAACTCCACCCCTGAGGTGCGGCGGGCTGACTGGCGGCCAGAACAGGCTGGCTCAAAAGAATGGCCGACAGGGCCAAGGGTAACATTCTGGTGCGAATTCGTTTTAGTGGCTGATACATGGCTGTGCTTCCTCACTTTTTTTGCTGTTTGGACTTTGCCTGAGGTGGGATGATACCGTGTGATCTGTGACT
>JAYFPV010000273.1:0-6186 GCA_034927465.1 Lawsonibacter sp. | reverse complement strand
GATATCCTCCAGGCAACCCTTTTCAAAATTCTGGCGAACCCGATATAATTTGGGAAGCTGCCGCTTCGCGTCTTCTTCCAACAATAATGGCATACGATTTCTCCTATCTTAAAAGATCTGTCGAGCCGCGTTTATACCATCCATTTTCCTGGCGTTTGCCGCATGGTTCTTTGAAGCAAATATGCAGGGTTTTTGCGCAGTTTAGCGCAAAAACCCTGCACTGGAACAAAGCTGTCCTTTTCGGTCAACAAAGCTTCCTTCCGAATCAGCCCTGTTCTGTATGCATGATTTAGCTCTTAACCAAACGCAGCATCCCCATGGTAACGGGCTCGCAGAAGGTTACGATCATCAAAACGACCAGCAGGGCCAAAATAAAACGCAGCATCGGTTTAATCATGCGGCTCATAGGCTCTTTTGAAATGGCAGACGCCACGAACAGATTAATACCATAGGGCGGGGTAACAAAGCCGATGGCCAGGTTCATGGTCAGCATGACGCCAAAGGTAACCGGAGACATCCCCAGCTTTTCGACAATGGGAAGCAGAATGGGGGACAGGATAATGGTCGCCGGGATATTGTCAATCAGACAGCCAACCACCAAAAGCAGCAGGTTAATCAGCAGCAGCAGCAGAATCTTCTGGCTCGTAATGCTCAGCAGAGCGCTGGCAATGCGCTGAGGGATCTTTTCCATGGTCAAATAAGCGGCAAAGGCCATGGAGAAGCCAACCATGAATGTGGTCATTCCGTTAACGTTGATGCTGGTGTAAAGGGCCTTGTACACGTCCTTCAGCTTGAACTCCCGATACACGAACACGCTGACGACCACACAATAGACGACCGCCACCACCGCAGACTCAGTCGGCGTGAACATGCCGGAATAGATTCCGCCCAGGATAATAACCGGGGTTAGCAGCGCCCAGAAGGCATCCTTAAACGAGACCCAAACCTGGCGCAGGGTGGGGCGCTTGCCCCCCACCTGATAGCCCTCTTTTTTGGACACAACCACACAAACAATCATCAATGCAACGCCCATCAAAATACCGGGCAGCAGACCCGCAATAAACAGATCACTGATGGAGGTGTTGACCACCACTGCGTAGATGACAAAGGGGATACTGGGCGGGATAATGACGCCGATGGTCCCGGCGGCGCCGGCCAACGCAGCGCTGAACGCCCGGTCATAGCCGCGCTCTTCCATTTCAGGGATCATGAAACCACCGATGGCAGAGGTGGTGGCCATTGCCGACCCGGAGATTGCCGCAAAGAACATACAGGCCAGTGTTGTGACAATGCCAAGTCCGCCGGTGATCCAACCAAGCAGTGTATCACAAAAGTTTACAATTCGCTTAGCAACGCCGCCGCTGCTCATCAGATTTCCGGCCAGCATGAAAAAGGGGATCGCCATCAACGGGAAGGAATCACAGCCAGTAATGGCGTTCTGCGTAATCAGCGCGACGGGCATATTAGAGAAAAAAACTAGGGTGACCAAAGTGGCCATGCCAATGGCATACCCGATGGGTACCGTCAGAATGACCAATAGGATAAACGTACCAAACAGAACCGCAATATCCATTACGCATTCCCCTCCTCTTTCAGCGCCTGCCCGCCGAACAAGCTGCGCACATTTTCAACGATGTGTCCCGCAACACGCAGCGCAACCATCAACTGACTAAACGGCAGGGAGGAGTATATGATCCACATCGGAATCCGTAGCGCAACCGACTTGTTTCCCCGCGACATCATGGAAAGAACCAAATCCAATCCATACTTGGCCAGGAATGCACAGAACCCCAGCATCAGTACGTTTGCGACCAGCGCGAGAACAAGTTTCGCCTTACCTTGGAGTTTATTGCTTAGCATATCCAAACAGATATGTTCTTTTTCTTTCATAGAGACGCTGGTCCCCAGCCAGATTTGCCAGATAAAGATGTAGCGGGCCAGCTCTTCGCTCCAGGACAGAGAGTTATTAAAAATATAACGAAGACAAACCTGAACAAAGATCAGCAGTGTCGTGAATGCCAAGCTAAATGCAAGAATGTGCGCTTCCAGCGAGTTGTAGGCGTTTACCAGTTTTTTCATAACCTATACACCTCAGATTTTAAGGGGATGGGTGCCCGGTTGTTACGCGGACACCCATCCGCAGGCGATTGTAATCTTAGCGATATTTGGCAACGGCGTCCATGACGTCCTGTCCAAACTGCGCAGCGGCAGTGTCATACATCGGAGCAACCAGCTCGGCAAACTTTGCCTTGTTCTCGGGAGTGATCTGGGTAATTTCCATGCCAGCGTCGGCCAGCTTCTGGATGTACTCCTCGTTCTGGCTGACTTCCTGCTCTCTCTGATAATCCACCAGATAGGTCTTGACGCCCTCGTCGAGAATAGCCTTGGCCTGGTCGTCCATGCTGTTGTAGAAATCAGTATTGATGTTAATGGTGCAGAAGTCATAGATGTGCTCGGTGGTGCTCAGATATTTCTGAACTTCCTGGAACTTGGACTCATACATCAGAGACGCGGGGTTCTCCTGGCCGTCCACGGTGCCCTGCTGCAGTGCGGTAAACAATTCCGACCAGCTCATGGGAGTGGCGTTGGCACCCAGCAGATTGAACATGGTCACAAACATCTCGTTGGACATGCAGCGCATTTTCAGGCCCTTCAGATCATCCGGCGTCACGATGGGACGGATGTTGTTGGTCATGTTGCGGATACCGTTGAAGTTGTAGCCCAGGTTCAGAATGCCAACATTGGCATCAGCCAGTTTCTTGGTCAGCAGCTGCCCCAGATCGCCGTCCACGGCGGCAAAGGCCTTGTCGGTGCTAGTGAACAGGTAGGGCATAGCCAAGATGCCGAACGCGGGCTCGTACACGTTCATCACGCTGGCGGAGGGCACTACCATCGTCAATGTGCCAAGCGCTACCGATTCCAGCATAGCCTCGTCGCCGCCTAGGACGCCGTTGGGGTAGATGTCCACGGTGATGGCGCCGCCGGACTTCTCTTGCACAAACTTTTGGAATTCCAGACAGGCAAGGTTCAGCGAGTGGGTTTCGGAGCAGATGTGGCCAATGCCAATGTTGTAGGTACCGCCGGTATAACCAGTGCTGGCGGCTGCGGAGCTGGCTGCGCTCCCGCTGCTGGAGGAAGAACTGTTGCTGCTGGAACTTTTGCTTCCGCCGCCTCCGCAGGCAGCCAGGGACAGGGCCATTGCTACGACCAACAGCGTACTCAAGACTTTCTTCATTCTAATGTGCTCCCTTCAATTTTTAATTAGCTTCAGATGTATTACAGGATGGTAATGGTCCCCTGGTCCGCATCCAAAGATAACTTCATACCACTTTGCACCTCATTGAAAAATTCAGGGTCTACACGGTGTACCATGGGCGTTTCCATGGCCGCCACAGCAGCCACCAACACGGTGTCTGCCTCCTGCACTACAATGGCAGCTGGGCTGTTGTTCCGCACGGCCAGTTTGTACAGCCCGTCCAACTGAACCACCGAACTTCCCTTTCCAGAAGGCATAATCAAAATTTTGCCGACCAGAGACTTGCCCAATGCGTCGTGGTTGCGCTCCTTGACCACGCCGGTTTCCGGCTCCACCAAGTAAAAACAAATGGCGTCTTTTGAAACCAGGGCCTCCGCACACTCCACCTTGCCCTTGCTGATTTTGCTGCAATGATATGTCTTGCTCATTTCACTACCTCCCCAATCATGGCTGCTTCCACTGCCTCTTCCATGGGCCGGATAATGAACTCGATGTCTCGGATCTCATTATAGTACGCACACTTTGGCGAATCGGTCACGCCCACGCCGTGGTAATAAGGCTGCCAACAGGGCGGCACGTCGATGCAGGTATCGGAGACAATGTGCCCGCCGGAGCGCTGGATGATTGCATTGTAGCCCATTCGGACCGCCAGTTCCTTGGTCAAGGAGCTGACCAGCAGCCAAACAGGGACCTTAAACTTCCGTCCCTCGCAAACCTTGGCAATCGTCGCCACCTGATTGATGGTAATGTGGGGGCAGCCAAACATAGCAAAGTCAATCTTCTTTGGCCCGCGGCACAGCCGTTCCCGGGTCTCCGCCAGATCCTTGTCGGTAATGGTAATGGTGTGCTTGATTTCCTTGTTGCCAATGGCAGCCTCCAGCGTGGGGGCCTCTGGGGTAATCCCTTCGATGTGGTACATGGACACGCAGCCGGATGTGTTCAGCTGTGCGCCGAAATTCATAAAGCCTTCCGGTGTGGGGCGGCTCTTAATCCCGCGGAACACGGGAATTTCCAAGCCCTTATACTTCTCCGGATAGCACCAGCCTAAAATCTGATAGTCAAAGTCGGTTTTTACATCGGCCTGTACATCGACCACGATTTCCGCCTTGCGGTTTTCCTCCAGCAGCAGGCCGTAATGGGGAACCACACCTGTAACTGCGGCACACAAAGCACTGTTGGACCCCTCGCGGTTGCTGCGGGCACCGATCACCGAGTTGACATAGGGCGTCGCACTGGATTCGGAAAAGGCCACCACCTCGCCGTAAGCGGGAACGTTCTGCTGTAAGTACGGAGTACAGTCGAATGTGAGTTGAGCCCCCAATTTTCGATATGCCTCGTTGGTAGCAGAAACAATATTCTTGCCGGCTTCGGGAATCTCAAACAGGTGCTCATTTAGATATTTTAAATTAATGCTGGGGTTCACAGTCGGCGGAATCACACACTTTGCTCCCTTGGAGAGCAGTTTTTCCGCAAACCACAAGTCCGCGTCCTGGGAACTCAGAGCCACATGGGCCCGGGTAATGGGGACAAACTTGTCCGCGTCAAACGCGTTTCCGATGGCAACCTGGATTTCCAGCGCATAGGCAATTCCCTCGCCATACTTGCCGGCAAGTACGTCCTGTTCATAAGCTGTCAGTTTCATGGCCACTCCCCTTTTTCATCTATTAAGCTAAGATGCAAGATTAGACTTTCTTGCATTCGTTCTCCTCCGACCTCTTCCAGAAAAAGGCCGGTCTCGTTCGCACTTGTATGCTACCTATGCTGGAAATTATAGCGAAGTACTTTTCTTTTGTCAATTAGAAGAATCGCCCACACTCCGCCCTTCTTTTTGCTATTTTGTACAAATTTACTCAATGCCTTTTCTGATTTTTTAAAGAATGACCAATTTCTTGCGCGTTTTTATGGTATTTGACCGTTTCTCCTCCGTTTTTATTCCATTTTCCCGAAAATGAATAAATTTTCACTGTGAAAGTCCCCGGTTTCACGCCATTTTCCACACCTTTTCCTGGGGATTTCTGCACTCGTCTGAATGTTTTACTTCAAAAAATTCAGCTTTTCCCACAAATCGATTAAATTTTTTTAGACCTTTCAGCATTTCACCCACGTTTCTTTTCATTTCCTCATTTTTTGGAGTTGACCTTTTCGGCTTCTTACTTCATAATAAAGATAATACTATAGGGCATGACTTGTATGCAGCTCAAATTTGATACCCGGTATACAAGTGTTTTAGGGGCGCGGCAGGATAAGTGAGTTTTATTGTCCCCCTTGCCTTCATTTATATCAAAGGGGAATCCACAATATGAATCAGGAAACGATAACCCGGAACGACCGTTCCGGTACACTCATGCGCACCGTGTACCATACGTTGAAGGAGGAAATCTGCACTGGACTGATCCGGTCCGGTGATCTGCTCAGTGAAGCTCAGATCGCCGCCCGAATCGGTGTCAGCCGCACTCCGGTGCGCGAGGCGCTGGCCGCTCTGGAAAACGAAGGGCTTGTGGAGATCAAGCGTGGAATCGGGGCCAATGTCAAACCTCTTTCCTTCAGCGACATCGTCCATATTTACGAGCTCCGCCGGGTACTGGAGCCTTTGGCTGCTCAAACCGCAATCTATCACATTACGCGTGACGAGCTGAAAGAGTGCCGCAAGCAATTTAAAAATTTACTGAAATACCAGGACGAACCCCGGCAGTGCCAGGCCGTCAAATACACCGAAGTGGACTGGACCTTTCACATGCTTTTGATCAACCGCTGTGAAAACCCCTATATCGCCTCTATGATGAATCTGATCATCCCCAATATCCGCCGTCTGCAGATCCTCTCGTACCGACCGGAAAATTACCCGCTCCCCGAGACCATCGATCAGCACATGCAGCTGATTGACGTTTTGGAGGAACGCGACATTGATCAGGTGCGGGCCAAGCTGGAAT
>JAYFPV010000138.1:0-5994 GCA_034927465.1 Lawsonibacter sp. | reverse complement strand
CATGCCACGACTTTTTTCGTTTTGGAAAGAAAATATTAGGTTTCAGCTCCGGGACGAATGCCACCTTATGGAACGAGATCCATAAGAGACCCATATCCTTCCCGCTCCATTTCTTCCTTCGGGATAAATCGGAGCGATGCGCTGTTGATGCAGTAGCGCAGACCGCCTAGTTTTCTGGGGCCGTCCGGAAATACATGGCCCAAATGAGCGTCGCCTATGCGACTGCGCACCTCGGTGCGCAGCATACCGTGGGAGCGGTCCGTCCGCTCCTGGACCACAGCGGGGTCGATGGGGCGGGAAAAGCTGGGACAGCCGCAGCCAGAATCAAACTTGTCTGTGGAGGAAAACAGAGGCTCTCCTGTGGTGATGTCCACATAGATCCCGGGAGCGGCGGTTTCGTAAAACTCGTTTTGGAAGGGCGGCTCGGTGGCGTTCTCTCGGGTGACGGCATACTGCAGCGGGGACAGGGTATCCTGAAGTCTGACTTCCTCCGGTATTTGGTATGCGGCAGGATTCACACGGGCCCGAGCCGCCTGCGTAACCAGATCCTGGCGGATATGACAGTAGCCCAGGGGATTTTTGTCCAGATAGTTCTGGTGGTACGTCTCAGCCAAGGCAAAATTGGAGAGCGGGGCCACCTCAATGGCGATGGGCCGTTCATACCGCACTTGAAGCCGGGAAATGGAGCTTTGAATCACGGGCAGATCCTCCGGCCGGACATAATAAATGCCGGTACGGTACTGTGGGCCGATATCGTTGCCCTGGCGGTTGACGGAGACAGGGTCAATGGCCTGATAGAACAGCTCCAGCAGAAAATCCAGGTGGAGAAGATTGGAATCATAGACCACACGAACTGTCTCCGCGTGGCCGGTGTGATTCCGGCAGACCTCTTCATAGGTGGGGTGATCGGTGGTTCCGTTGGCATAGCCCACCTGGGTTTCCGTTACCCCATGGATGGACGCCAGGTACTTTTCCGTCCCCCAAAAGCAGCCGCCTGCCAGGTAAATTTCGGACATTGGGATCTCCTTTCTCGGGCGTACCCAGTAAAATTGCGGTTCCAGGCGCGTAAATTACCGAATAAAGTTGGTGCGAAATTCAGATTCGCTGGCGGGGACAGAAATACCCTGAGCTTTTCCGGCTTCGATGCACTTTAGCAGCCAAGCCATGTTTCGCCCGAGATTCCGCATGGTTTGCAGTCCCTCTTTGTCCTTCAGCACTTCGTCCGGCGTGTTGCCATGCACCACATTCCAATAGCTGGAGGAGACAACCGGCATTTCGGAAATGGTAAAGTACTTGTTCAGAACATCCAGAGAAGCGGTGGTTCCGGCTCGTCTTGCCGAGGCCACAGCCGCTCCCGGTTTGTGGGCGAAAGCGCGTTTCCCAGCGTAAAACATCCGATCCAGAGCCGAAAGAATCCGTCCGCTGGGATGGGCATAATAGACTGGGGTCCCGAAGACAAAGCCGTCGGCCTGTTCCGCAAGGCGAATGCATTCGTTGATGGGGTCGTCTTTGAAAATGCAGGCGTTGTCCAATTCAACACACTTTCTGCAGTCGATGCAGTCCCGCAGGGGGGTTGAACCCAGATGGAACATCTCAGTTTCCACACCTCCCGCCTGAAGCGCGGAGGCGACTTCCGACAGGGCGGTATACGTGCAGCCGGTTTGGTGGCTGCTTCCGTTGATGAGCAATACGTTCATAAAAACTTCCTCCATTGACTCAAAAAGCAGAGTCCCGGTTTGGCCGAAGCCTGCGCTTTGGCACAGAGCCGCCAAAATGAGAAGCAGCTTTTCTTGTTTTTTGGTCAAATCCTTTTCCATGCGTGATCATAGAATTTTTCCGGCAAAACGCCCTGTCACCGTGAACTGGCATCCCGGCAGCGGAGCATGAAAGAGTCCATTCAGGTGTAACTTCTAGTCAAATGGAAAGTTGTTTCACCCAAGTTACCGCTTTTTCGGCATTTTGATCCGGGTCACGTTTTGGTTCGGTGAATGCCATCTCGCCGAGCACTACGTTTTGCGAGAGATGATCACGAAGCTTTTGAAAGCATTTTTCTGCTCCGCCTCCGCGGTGACAGGCAAACAGGGCAATGCGTTTTCCCTGAATCGGGTATTGGCTGAGAAAGGTTTTGATGGGTGGGGCATAGGATCCGGCCCAAATGGGGGTCCCGATGAAAATCGTGTCGTAGGAATTCCAGTCAATGGTGTCGTTGGTAAGCTCCGGAGTCTCGCCGAACAGGACGCTTTTTCCGCCCCAGACATACTTTCGGGCGCCTGTTTGCGGATAATCTTTGCGCGGATGCAGCATGACGAGGTCTGCACCGACTGTCCCGGCAATCGTTTGGGCAATGAATTGTGTGTTTCCGTCCAAGGAATAAAATACGACCAGGGTGCTCATAGATAATCCTCCTTATTGGTGATGCGGCACAAACGCCCCTCTTCGGGGCTGGGGACATGATTCAACTCTGGGGAATGAATGAAGAAAGCTGCTTATTTCCAGGATAAAATTAGTATATCCGCCTGCTGTGCCCTTGTCAAACGGCACAGCGCAAATAAGATGACAAAATGAGATGACACGTACCTGGACCGCTGAAATGCGGCCGGACTTCTCAATTAGGCGGCCACATACCTGTGCGGAACCACAATCGCAGGCATTCGGCAGAGAGAAAAACCAAGCGGCTTCATTCAGGAGAGCGGGAAAGAAATAAAAAAACGGCCCCGCAGAAGCGGGGCCGCCAACAAAAGCGAATTAGCAACCGAAGCCGAGGCACTGGCAAAGCATCTGCCAGACGGAACTGCAGCTAGCGCTGCTACAATTAAAGCTACTACAATTGAAGCTACAAAACATGAGCCTGACCTCCTATACGTATTTGTCTCGCGAAGACACTATGAATTGTAACCGTTTTGTAACTATTTTTCAAGTGTTATGTTTTTCCAGTAAGAGCGTAGTGGCATCGCGCGTGAAGTGTGGGCAATGGCACCTGGAACGCGCAGAATAAGTCGGCCTTTGGATGCTGCGGCCATGAGAGCGAGCGCACAGCGGCTGCCGCGTACCAACAGTGCGGACGGGAAAAGCCCGCCCTTGGACAGGGGCGGGCTGAATCAGACAGGGCGGATGACTCCACAGGCAATCTTTGCACCGGAATTCCCGGATGGCTGAGAAGTAAAATCATCCGGCTGACTGTGAATCACCACGGTTCTGCCAATCACATCTGAGAGGCTAAACCGGTTTGTCAGTACAGCAAGGAAAGCGCAGCCATTGCATTCAAACAGAGGTGGGAGGTCGCCGGCGTGGAATGGATGCTCGCAGCTGCTTGGGTTGAAGTGCCCCTTTGTTTCGGAAAAGTCTTCCCCAGCGCAGGACGTTCCTTCGTGAATGTGAAACCCAAAAATTCTGGAAGAACACGGCGCATTGCTGTGCGGGAGCCGATGAAGATCGGCAACCACCAACGTATTGCATCCGGATGGATAGAAAGATACTGTGCCGATCGGTCCCTCCGCTGCGTGTTCTCCGCAGATGTGTGCAGCGGCAAGCGGACGGCCAAAATGAAAACCCAATGTCGATCACCTCGTGTCATTCTATGCAAAGGATAAAAGCAGGGAACCTGGCCAGTCGGAGCCCCAAAAGAGGATTTGATGGAAGCGTTGAGATGGACAGAATAATTCCCGGAACAAAAAGGAAACCGCCCCAAGAAGGGGCGGTTTCCCTACACATCGCCGTTTTGAATGGATTTTTTCTTCGCATTTGGATTCTGATTCTGGTTTTCGCGTGTAATTGGAGTCTGACCGCGGCTCTTTTTCATCCGGGCACGCTTGTCATCCGGCTGGCTGTCTTTTGGCATAATACTCACCTCGTAAATAGATTGCCCGGCAAATCGTATCATATCCGCAGAAGAGGGCAGAGATGCGGATGGCCCTATGGAGAAACCGCCCCGTATTGTGGCGCGCTCTTCTGTGCTTGAATATACTGGATCGAAAGGAGTGTCTTTTCATGTTTGATAAAATTGCAGATTTGCATATTGATATTTATGACGGCATAACAAACATGTATCTTGGAAGCAATAACTTTGCGATGCTTCCTGAAGTGAAAGAAATTTTTCTTGGTATCATAAATGACCATGTCGTGCCAAAGACGATTACGCTCACCGATGTGAATTTTTATCAGGCTTCCAGTGAATACAAACCGCCAAAACTTGGTGAGGAGCAGAAACGCAGCGGAATTGTTCATGCCAAAGTCAGAGATTCCGATTCGAAAATGTGGATGAATGCGGATATTTATTTTACCTTTGACGTAAAAACGAGGGGAAATTTCTTGGGCGATCAATATCACTTTGACAGCATTACGTATTCCAATCCTCAGGTGCAGGAGATAAGAGTGTACTAAGTTTCTGCGGTCGGGAGGGAGCGCAGGGCGGATGGATGCCTGTGCAGGAACTTTCTGCAGAAAGACGGTTCAGAACCACATAAATCGACAAAACTTTCGCAGGCAGGTATGTATAATTTCCTCATGAAAAAGGAGGGCATTTATGACGTACGAAGAATATAAAACAATGTTTGAACATGGCTATGACGCAGCAAGAGCGTAAAGAAAAAACGATAGGCCCGCTCAGTCGGGTGAAACAGCGATCCGGGCCATTATATGGGAAACACTGCCGATCAGGCATTAAAGATTGACCGCGATGAAAACAGCACAAGGAAAAAACTACCCCCACCACCCATTTTCGGGAAGTGAGGGGCGTTTTGTCATGCGGAAAAACCAAAATATCTCATGATCCCGGTATAAATGCCCTGCGCGAATTGATACTGGTTGTTGTGCAGCTTTTGTGCGTCGGATGGGTTGGACACATATGCCAATTCCACCAGAATGGAGGGCATTTTTGTCTTTTTTAAGACATACAGGGATGGCCTTGCCTTGATCCCGTTATTTTTCGTGTTCACAGTTTCCACGATACCGTCCATTACTTGTTCTGCCAGCCAATTGGACTGTGTATAGAACTGATAGATGTAGACCTCGGTACCATTGATTTCTGTGTTGAGATTTGCGTTTACGTGTATACTGATAAAATAATTGGCTGGCCATTGATTTGCCATTTTTACCCGCTCTGCCAGGCTTGTGTTATTGTTTGTCCCAAGGACGGTTGTGGCCGTTGGCCGTGATAAACGCGCTTCAAAGCGTGGATCCTGATTTAAAAGCTCTGCGAGGTAGACACCGACCTGATATGTGATGTCTTGCTCATAAAGTCCATACCAAGAAGTGCCGGTATTATGGTAACCCGTCGGATTATGCCCTTGGTCAATGAATATTTTAATTGCCATCATAACACTTCCTAAAGCTATAATCTAATAGTATCATATTCAACCCGCGCTGCAGAGGTGCAAAGACAAGATCAGGCGGCGCTTGGGAGAACGCTTTGAGCTAAATCTGGTATGAAACCGACTCAGTTCTGTGTTTGAATTTTTATCGCACAGAAGGGATCGAAGAGGTCGTGTGAGAGGGCAAAATAGTTGGCGAGAGAAAGCTTGATGTCCTGCGGGTTTTACCGCAGGACATCTTTTTTGAAAATTAATTGTGGTCCGAGTGTCCGTACGGCATTCATCCAAATAATCCAGTAAAATCGTTGGTTCGAGGGCAATCAAAAAGCAGCGTTTACAACTAAAATCCATAATATGATATCAATGGCACACAGTCCAATGGTCAGGTTTGCCCAGAAATTCAATCTGTTTATGTAGCACATGTAAATCGACGTTTCATAATATGTTATTGAAAGGGGGATTGTTATTTTGGATCCAGAACATTGCAATTATAATAATTCCAAATTGGATTGCATACAGAACGGGATGAAAGTTTGGCATTGTGGAGAGACAAAATGCCCGTGTGAATATCAACAATGCTGTTGCTGTCAACAAGGGCCTCCTGGACCTTCTGGAGCTACCGGGCCGAGCGGTGCAAGCGGACCAAACGGACCAACAGGAACGGCCGGAGAGGCCGGAGAGGAAG
>JAYFPV010000034.1:0-7590 GCA_034927465.1 Lawsonibacter sp. | reverse complement strand
CATTTGCGGCAGCGATCTGGGTTCTTATCGGGGGGGCAACGCTTATGTGGTATACCCCTGCATCCCAGGACACGAGTTCTCGGCCGAGATTGTGGAGATTGGACCCAATGACAAGGGACTGAAGCCCGGTATGGTCGTGACCTGCAATCCCTATTTTAACTGTGGACACTGTTATTCCTGTCAGCGCGGTCTGGTTAACGCCTGTACTGACAACCAGACCATGGGCGTGCAGCGGCAGGGCGCGTTTTCCCAGTACATCACCATGCCAGTTGAGCGTATTTACGACGGGAAAGGTCTGCCGGCGAAAACGCTGGCGCTGATCGAGCCCTTCTGCATCGGCTACCATGGTGTGTCCAGGGGACAGGTGAGCCCCGGAGACAAAGTACTGGTGGTGGGGGCAGGAACCATCGGAGTGTTGGCTGCGGTGGCGGCCAAGGCGAAGGGAGGCGAAGTGACCATCTGTGACGTGGCTCCGGAGAAGCTGGATTACGCCTATCAGACCTTTGGACTGGATCACAAGCTGCTCAATCAGTCCCCGGAGGCCTTTGCCAACGGGGTGAAGGATTTCACCGGAGGAAACGGCTACGATGTCACCATCGAGGCCGTCGGCATGCCGCAGACCTTCCAGAACTGCATCGACGGCGCCTGCTTCGGCGGCCGGGTGGTGCTGATTGGCGTGTCCAAGCGGAACATAGATGACTTTTTCTTTACCATCATTCAGAAAAAGGAATTGAACATCTACGGTTCCCGCAACGCTAGGAAGCAGGATTTTAAAGAAATGATCGACTTGGTTCGGAGCGGAGAGGTTGATCTGGAAAAGATCGTGACCAACGAGTACGCCTGGACAGACGCCCCCCGCGCCTTTGCAGAGTTTGCGGAGAATGCCGGAAAAATGTTGAAGGTCGTGTTGAATTTCACCGTTTAATGCTGTGGTTCGAGGAAGAAACAACGAATTGATCAAGAAAAGGAGAATGACACAATGAAACTGAAAAAATTGCTTGCACTTGCAACTGCCAGCGCGCTGACGGTCACACTGTTGGCCGCCTGCGCCTCCAAGCCCAGCTCCAGCGCCGGATCTTCTGCCGGAAGCAGCGCCGGATCCTCGGCTGGTACCTCTACCCCTGCCCCCTCTGGCGACAAGGTGACGCTTCAGCTTGGCTTTGAAAATTCCATGTCCGAGCCCATTGGACAGGCGGCACAGAAGTGGGCTGACCTGCTGGCTGAAAAGTCCGGCGGAACCATGGAGATCGTGCTGTATCCCGACTCCCAACTGGGCAGCAAGTCTGAACTGATTGACTCAATGCTCCTGGGCGAGAATGTGTCCACTCTGGCCGATGGGGCCTTCTATGCCGACTACGGTGTGCCCGATTTCGGCATCGTGTTTGGCCCCTTCCTGTTTGACAACTGGGATCAGTGCTGGACCCTGATCGAGTCTGACTGGTACAAGGATCAATGTGCAAAGTTGGAGGACAAGGGCCTGAAGCTGCTGGCTTCCAACTGGGCTTACGGTGCCCGTCATACCCTGACCGTCAAGCCGGTGAACACCGTAGACGATCTGGCCGGTATGAAGATCCGCGTACCCAATAACAAAATCCAGTCCCTTGGCTTTGACGTTTTGGGCGCCACCTCCACCGGCATGGCACTGGGCGATGTGTACCAGGCGCTGCAGACCAAGACCATCGAGGGTGCGGAGAATCCCCTGTCCACGCTGTACGGCCGCAAGCTGCAAGAGGTGGCGAAGTACCTGATTCTGGACGGTCATGTTCTGAACTTTACCACATGGGTCTGTTCCAACGACTGGTTCAACTCTCTGACTGCCGAGCAGTAGCAGTTGCTGATGGATACCGGCAAAGAAGCCGGCGTGTACAATAACCAGGTCCAGTCCGCTTCCGAGCAGGACTACCTGCAGAAGATGAAGGACGAGGGTGTCACAGTTGTGGATCCTAGCCAAGAAGTTCTGGACGGCTTCCGCGCCAAGGCGAAGGCATTCTACGACATGGGCGACCAGTTCGGTTGGTCCGATGGGCTGTATGATACCGTCCGTGCCGCTATGGGTGTAAAATAAGCATAAGCCGATCTTATTAAACGGCGCGGCGGGAGGGTCCGCCCCTCCCGCCGTGCGCTTGACTCTTCGAGAGAGGGAGAACTATGAAGAAGGAAAACAAAATCTGGTCCATCCTCGGGAATCTGGACATCGCGGTAGCAAGCTTGACGCTGGCGCTGCTGATCGTTTTGACCGTGTTGGGCGTGCTGTGGCGCAGAGTATTCAACCAGCCGTTTACCTG
The DNA here is from genome assembly GCA_034927465.1 of Lawsonibacter sp. Lineage (GTDB taxonomy): Bacteria > Bacillota > Clostridia > Oscillospirales > Oscillospiraceae > Lawsonibacter. The sequence goes on along the minus strand of JAYFPV010000034.1, from coordinate 5,305 downwards.
GCTGGAGGAGGTACAGCTGGCCTGTATGGTATGGATCGTCTTTTCCGCGGGTGGGGCCGCCTTCCGCTATGGCAACCACGTTGCCATCGAGATGGTGGTGGACCTGTTCCCCAAAAAGGTGCAGCGGGTCATCGGCTGGATGATCTCTGTGGTGGTGGTTTTAGTTCTGGCCTATCTGTTCATAGAGAGCCTGGGCTTTATCCAGATCTTTTTAAGAAGCGGCCGCTCCACCCCCATGCTGAATATTCCCTATGCGCTGATCTATGGTATCGCTCCCGTTTCGTTCGTGGTGATGATCATCAGCTACTTTTATGCGCTGGTGAAAGGCGTAAAATCGGAAGCGAAGGAGGCGGTCCAGCAATGAACAGCGTGTTAGGTCTGGCGGCCATCGTTATGCTGGTGCTGCTCTTTATGAAGGTGCCTGTGTACATCTCCATTCTGGGCGGCTCGGCGGTCTATTTCCTGCTCAACCCCAATGTCAATCCCGTGTTGTTTGCCCAGCAGGCCATCACCGGAACCGAGAGCATTTCGCTGCTGGCCGTTCCCTTCTTCGTGTGTGCCGGCGTATTTATGAACTACACCGGCGTGACCAAGCGGATCATGGACTTCTGCGCAGTGCTCACCGGGCGAATGAGCGGCGGTCTGGCACAGGTCAATGTGTTGCTGTCCACCCTGATGGGCGGCCTGTCCGGCTCGAACCTGGCCGACGCGGCCATGGAGGCCAAAATGCTTGTGCCTGAGATGGAGGCCAAGGGCTTTTCCAAGGAATTTTCCAGTGTGGTCACCGCTGCCTCCTCTATGATTACCCCCCTCATTCCCCCTGGAATTGCCATGATCCTGTACGGATGTATCGCAAACGTGTCCATCGGTAAGCTCTTCCTGTCCGGCCTGGGCGTGGGTACCATTCTGTGTGTGACCATGATGATACTGGTTCGCTTCGTGTCCAAAAAACGCGGCTATGCCCCGCTGCGTACCACCAAGATCACCAAACGGGAGTTTGTCGCGGCCACTAAGCCGGCCATTCTCCCTCTGTGCCTGCCCATCATCATCATCGGCGGCATCCGAATTGGCGTATTCACCGCCACCGAGGCCGGCGCCATCGCTATCGTCTACGCCATGTTGCTGGGCATCGGCTACCGGGAGATGCACCTGAAGGATATGATCCAGGGCTTGAAGGAAACCGTGTGCACCACCACCTCCATCATGCTCATTGTTTCCGCCGCCTGTGTCTTCTCCTGGATTCTGACCAAGGAGCGCATCCCCCAGCAGCTCACTGCGTACATCGTGCAGGTGATTGACAATAAGTATGTCTTCCTGCTGATTATCAATGTGTTCCTACTGTTTGTCGGCATGTTCATTGAAGGAAATGCCTCTATGATTATTCTGGTGCCCCTGCTGGCGCCGATTGCGGCCAACTACGGAATCAACGAGATCCAGTTCGCCATGGTGTACATTTTCAATAACGCCATCGGTGCATTGTCTCCTCCCATGGGCACGCTGATGTTCGTGACCTGCGGGATTACCAAGTGTAAGACCGGAGCGTTTATCAAAGAGGCAATTCCGTTTTACATCCTCCTGGTTATTGATTTGCTGCTTCTGACGTATGTGCCCTTTTTCACCACTGGATTGGTCAATTTATTTTATTAAAAATTCAGCTCTGCAAGCAGAGCGATGGAAAACCCCGTTTCAGAGAGATACGACTCTGACGCGGGGTTTCGCTTTGCGACCGATAAAAATGGAAGTAAACGAGAAGCTCTTGAAAAACAAGGAGGCTTCCATTACAATGAGACAAGCGAAAACGTTTCAAGCGGAAAAGAGGAAAGGCAATGGAAGACACAAAGCAAGCCGGGCAAACGACGCTGAATGACCTATCTCCCGGAAAAAGCGGAATTATCCTGTCTGTGGGGAACCAGTCGGGGGCGGTGAAACGCCGTCTGGTGGATATGGGCCTGACTCCAGGTACGGAGGTAAAGGTGACAAAAATTGCCCCACTGGGCGATCCTTTGGAGGTCAGCCTGCGGGGATATGTACTGTCCCTGCGCCGCGGAGATGCTCTTCAAATCGTGATGGGTCAGCCGCCGCGCAGAACCAGCCACGCCAGGGGTGCCACGACCCGGCCGGGCTGGGATCCAGAGGAGCGCCGCAGGCAGCTGTGGGACCACGAGCATGAATTGGAGGAACACGGCCCCAAGTATGATCCGTCCGCCCATGACAGCCGCTCGATGCGCATCGCGTTGGTTGGAAACCCCAACAGCGGCAAGACCACGTTATTTAATGCCCTAACCGGCTCAAACCAATATGTGGGCAACTGGCCCGGCGTCACGGTGGAGAAAAAGGAGGGGACCGCCCGCCTGGGGGACAAGGCGCTGACTGTGGTGGACCTGCCCGGCATTTATTCGCTGTCTCCCTACTCCATGGAAGAGATTGTGGCCCGGGATTTTATCATTGGACAGGCGCCGGACTGCGTCATTAACATTGTGGATGCCACCAATCTGGAGCGCAATCTGTACCTTACCGCCCAGCTGCTGGAGCTGGAGCGGCCCATGGTAGTGGCGCTGAATTTCATGGACGAGGTGTCCAAACGCGGGGACCGGATTGACGTGGAGCGGCTGACCAAAGAGCTGGGGATTCCCGTGGTTCCCATTACAGCCAGAACGGGTGAGGGGCTGGAAGAACTGCTGCATATTGCCCACCGGCAGATGCATTTTGGCTGTACGGTGGAGCCGGACGATCTTTATGACGACTTTACCCACAACATTCACCACAAAATGGGTGAGCTGCTCCACGATTATGCCTATGCCGCCCAGCTGCCCGCCCACTGGGCTGCCATCAAGCTGCTGGAGGGGGACGCGCTGGTAACCAAAGCGCTGAATCTGCCGCAGAAAGTGCGTGATAAGCTGGACATGGTGGTGGCGGAGTATGAAAACTCCAGTGACCTGGGAGACCGGGAGACCTTGATTGCCGACAGCCGGTATCAATACATTGAACGGGTGGTGTCCGCCTCGGTGGTCAAGGGCGGACGGCCCGGAGAGAAGACCCTCAGTGAGAAGATCGACCAGGTGGTGACCCACCGTGTTCTCGCCATTCCGTTGTTTTTGTGCGCGATGCTGGTGATGTTTGTGATTACCTTCGGCCCCTTCGGCGCTTGGCTGTCCGATCTGGTGGGTGCCGGGATAGATGTGCTGTCCACCTGGTTGGGCGCCCTTTTGGTCGGCGCGGGTGTGTCCCATGTGTTGGTGTCTCTCATTTGTGACGGCATGATCGCCGGCGTGGGTGGTGTAGTCACCTTTCTCCCCCAAATCGCCTTGCTGTTTTTCTTTTTGTCCTTTTTGGAGGATTCGGGCTATATGTCAAGAGCCGCTTTTATTATGGATCGGCTGCTGCGGCGGTTCGGTCTCAGTGGAAAGGCGTTTATCCCTATGCTTATGGGCTTTGGTTGCACAGTGCCTGCTATTATGGGGGCCAGAACCATGGAAAATGAGAAAGACAGGCGAATGACCATTTTGCTGGTCCCCTTTATGTCCTGTTCGGCCCGGCTGCCGGTTTACGGACTGATCTCTGCCGCCTTCTTCGGCCCTTGGGCGGGGCTGGTGATATTTGGTCTGTATGTCATTGGGATGATCATGGGAATTTTGTCCGGCCTGTTGTTCAAACACACTCTGTTTGCTGGAGAGCCTGCCCCCTTTGTGCTGGAGCTGCCCCCTTATCGGATGCCGTCCCTGGGTAATATCATGACCCACGTTTGGCAGAAGGTGAAGGGCTTTCTGGTCAAGGCGGGTACCCTGATTCTACTGATGTCCATTGTTCTATGGCTGCTTCAATCCTTTGACTTCTCTCTGCATATGGTGGATAACGCGACCGGCAGTATGCTGGGGGTTCTGGGTGCTGCCATCGCCCCAGTGTTTGCCCCGCTGGGCTTTGGACATTGGCAGGCCGCTGTGGCTTTGCTCACCGGTCTGATTGCCAAGGAAATGGTGGTGTCTTCCCTGTCCATGTTTTATGGATTCCCGCTCACTGCCACCAGCACCCAGGTGGCTGCCGCCATGCTGGGCTTTACCCCACTGTCCGCCTTTTCCATGCTGGTATTTGTACTGCTGTATGTTCCCTGCTTGGCCGCTGTATCCGTTCTGTTCAAAGAGATGAACAGTCCCAAATGGGCTTGGTTTTCCCTCGCCTGGCAGATCGGCTGCGCCTATGTGGTGTCTCTGCTGGTCTATCAGGTGGGGCGGCTGTTTTTTTAACAAGAGAAGAGTGAGAAAAGATACCATGATTAAGCTGATTGCGTTGGACCTGGACGGAACCCTGCTGGATCCTTCCGGACGTATGACAGAAGGGGCCAAAGCGGCCATTGCATCGGCCAGGCAGGCCGGGCTTCGCGTGGTGCTGAATACCGGGCGACCCATTCCGGAGGCAATTTGGTTTGCCCGGGAGGCTGGGTGCGACGACCTGATCTCCTGCGTGGGAGGGGCTGCTCTGGCCTCCGGAAGTACGGGCGAGGTGCTGCGCCGTCAGGATATTCCGGAGCCCTCCGGGAGCCGTGCGCTGGAGCTGTGTCTGAACCGGAAGATCGAACTGGTGGTCTTTGCGGGGAACGAGATTTTGCTGGATCCTTTTTCCAAGAAATCTCTGCTGCGGACCTATCCCTACCCCATTTTCCATGACCATGCCATCGTGGTAGAAGACCCCCTGTCCTATCAGGAGGAGCACGGGCTGCCCCTGACCAAAATCCACGGCGACTGGAATCAATCGAATTACCCGCTGGAGGAACTGATGCGTCTGCCTGGAGTGGCGCTCACCGCCTCCAACGACCACGACTTTGAACTGGTGTCGGCCGGAGTGGATAAGGGGCGTACTCTCGCGCTGCTGGCGCTGATGTACGGTGTGGCGCTTTCGGACTGTGCCGCCGTGGGAGACAGCGACAACGACCTGGCTATGCTCCGGGCGGTAGGAACTCCGATTGCTATGGGCAACGCGTCCCAGGCGGTGAAGGATGCCGCGGTTTGGGTAACGGAATCAAATGGAGCGGACGGAGCGGCCAAGGCCGTTTTGGACTGCTTGGAACGCAGATAAGAAAGCGCACGGGTATCGTGTGTGGGAATCCGCCATGGGCGGATTCTTTTTCTTGTTGCGGTGCACGATTTTGCTTGACCTTCCCCTTGGTGGATGGTGTACGGTAAGCGGGAAGCATTGGAAGGAAACGGAAATTTTAATAAAAATTTTATGTTTTCTTTCACTGAATATAACCTTTTTCAAGTAGAAGATAGCCTGATTCACGTTTGGTTGGGACCATGGCCAAAATGAGGCA
>JAYFPV010000246.1:0-1622 GCA_034927465.1 Lawsonibacter sp. | reverse complement strand
GCTTTTCAGAATAGGCGGCCTATGGTCTTATACCTTGAAGCTGACCGAGGTATCCCCTTTCTGATCGATACCGAACTCATAGTCCTTCCCGGGAAGAATGGCGTTGAGCACAATCCCGGTGATGGCGCCCACCGCCAGTCCGGACATGCTGATGGTGATGGTTCCCACCTGGAAGGAGACGGCGCCGGAGTAGTTGATTCCGATGGCCAGCACCATAATCAGAGCAGTGACAATGACGTTGCGGCTGTTGGAGAAGTTTACCTGATTTTCCACAATATTGCGCACGCCCACGGCAGAAATCATACCGTACAGCACCATAGAAACACCGCCCATGGTCGCCTGAGGCATTGCGGAAATCAGCGCTGAAAATTTGGGGCTGAACGAGAACAAAATTGCCAGGCCGGCAGCGATTCGGATCACTTTTGGGTCATAGACCCGGCTTAACACCAGCACACCGGTATTTTCCCCATACGTGGTGTTTGCAGGGGCACCGAAGATAGCGGCCAGAGAGGTGGCCAGGCCATCACCCAATAGAGTGCGATGGAGACCCGGGTCTACAATAAAGTTGCGCTCACAGGTGGAGGAGATGGCGCAAATATCGCCGATGTGCTCTACCATCGTAGCCAAAGCCAGAGGCATAATTGTAACGGCGGCAGTCACCAGCATGCCAGCATCCAGGTTAGGCCTGCTGAACAGACCGAACAGCGTGTTTTCGAAGTGAAACGGCACTCCAATCCATGCAGCCGCCGCAACCTTGGAAAAATTTACATTATTGGTAAGCGCGGCCGCCGTATAGGAACCAATGACACCCAGCAGAATTGGGATGATCCTGATCATACCCTTGCCCCAGATGTTGCATATCACCACAACGGCGATGGCCACAAGGGCAATTGCCCAGTTGGCTCGGCAGGAGTCAATCGCGGTTTTGGACAGGGTCAGGCCGATGCAGATGATCACCGGGCCAGTGACGATAGGTGGAAAGTAACGCATCACCGTTTTTGCTCCAAAGATTTTGAACAGTGCAGAAAGCACCGCGTAGAGCAGACCGGCACAGGCCACTCCGAAGCAGGCATAGGGCAGCATCTCTGTGTTGGCCACAGTAGCGTTTCCGTTGGCGTCGGGCAGCATGGGCGCAATAGCGGCGTATCCGCCGATAAAGGCGAAGGAGGACCCCAGGAAGGCGGGCACCTTCATTTTGGTCAAGAAGTGGAACAGCAGCGTGCCCAAGCCGGCAAACAGAAGTGTGGCAGACACGGACAATCCGGTCAATGCGGGGACAAGCACAGTAGCGCCGAACATGGCAAACATGTGCTGGACACCCAAAACCATCATCTTGGGTGTGCCCAATGCGTGGGCATCATAAATGGGCTCATTTTGATTCATACGTTTTCTCCCTTTTCAATCTTCAACTCAAACTCAACACACAAAAAAAGACAACCACAGCGACGTGATTGTCCGCGAACACAGGAAAGGGCGACACTTCCGCAATCACAGGCCAGCCCTTCCAAATTCATCTGCCTGCTCATGGTGTTCCCTCCCTTTCACTTTCCGAAATATCATATCAGAATCCAAAATAATACGCAAGAGGAAATGTCTGATTTGGTCATTTTTTCTGGAATGGG
>JAYFPV010000333.1:0-4513 GCA_034927465.1 Lawsonibacter sp. | reverse complement strand
ACCCTGCTCACGGTTGCGGGCGATGTGACCATCACGAATACCATGCTCACCGTTTTGGTAGCGGCAAGCGCCTTTACGTCGCTCACCGCAGCGACCCAAACAATTACGGGCACCGGAGAACTGTTTAACAATCTCGATATTTCGGAGAAAAAGGTTGCATCGCTTCTGCTCTATAACGGCGGAGCCGTAACAATCCCGCTTAGCCTGCAGATCAGCCCCACTACAGTCTCCACAGATTATATGAATGATCCGGACTACGGAAGCTTCTCTCTTGGCAGCAGCCAGAGCACGTTTGTCGTTATCGGCAACTTTGCGCACTATGCCCGGCTCAGATATGTGATGGGTACGTTTAACGGCACTATCACCGGATATTATCAGGCACAGGCCTAAGATCAGAATCCTTTCATTCTAATTTTGCATCCCGGCCTGTATGGTGTGTATACGGGCCGGGATACCTGTAAGGAGTGGTTATTTCATGCAAAAAAAAGCAAGCGTCAGCTTATGCATGATTGTAAAGAACGAAGAAGAATTTATTCTGCAATGTCTTGAAAGCGTCAAGGATATTGTCGATGAAATGATTGTTGTTGATACTGGTTCGACGGATGATACCGTAAAAATTGCGGAAGCGTGCGGCGCCACAATTTATCGGTATCAATGGAATGACAGCTTCAGCGATGCCAGGAATTTTTCCATCAGCAAGGCGACCTGCGACTGGATCCTGCTTCTGGATGCTGACGAGGCGTTTGAAAAAGAGGATCAGGCTCTGTTCTTTGAGCTGATCAGCCATTTGGACGTGCACGGATATCATTTTATGATCTTAAACTACACAGGCACTCGGTCAAGCAAGCAATATTCTATGCACAATGCCTTCCGGCTGCTTCGGAATAACGGACTGTACCACTTTTCAAACGCGATTCACGAACAGATTAACCGAATTGACGGTGCCCCGGTTGAAAAGGGCATGTTTATTATCTCCAAAGTCAGGCTTCATCATTATGGGTATCTGGACGAGGTTGTGAAAGCCAAGGAAAAGAAGAATCGGAACCTTCCGCTTCTTCTGCGCGCCGTTGAACAGGACCCGGAAAATTCCTTCTATTTATTCAATCTGGCCAACGGGTATCTGTCTGCGGAAAAATATGAATTGGCAATCTCCACCTATGACAAGGCATATCGAACCATTGATCTTACACTGGCCTATGCGCCCCATCTTATTTATCGCCGTGCCATGACCTATGGCATGCTCAAACGGTACCAGGAGGCGGTAGACGCAGTGGCGCAAGGACTTGCTGTTTATCCGGACTGCACGGATCTGGAATTTCTGCGTGGGATGACCTACTCCAACTGGGGGCGGTATACACTTGCCATTGATAGCTTTCACAAATGCATGCAAATGGGAGAACCGCCCCAGTCGCTGAAGTTTTTTGAGGGCAGTTCCTCAACAAGACCGCTCCAATGGCTTGGCAATATATACAAACGGTTTCACGATTATAAGAAAGCGTTTGAGTGTTATGAGAAGGCCTTGCTTGACGATAAAATGCTTTATCAAAATCTTTACCATATTGGAGAATGTCTGAATAAACTGTATCTTGATAAGAAAAAGGTAACAGAAATCATCAAAAAATTCTTCGCAGATCCTTCCTATGTTCCCAACTTGATTGTACTGACCGATATCCAGATTCGGCAGAAATTATATCAGGAAGCCGCACATTCAATCGCCGAAATGGATCGACAGGACAGCTATCAGACCGACCTGCGCTTCTTGAAAGCGAAACACTTTTTCTATACCTGCAAATATCAGAATTCCTATGATTTGTTCGAATCGATTTTAACTTCCACAGAAGAAATAAATATTTTGCAGAACATCCTGGGAGAAAGCGCCGAATATCTGTTTGCGCTGCACTTAATTCTTGCGGATGACCCCGCTGAAAAATACATGAAATATATTGAAGTTTACTGTGGGGAAGGCACACAGAAACTCTGCAAGCAGATTTTATCTATTTTGAACGGCAATTCGGAATGTGTATTCTCCACGAATGAAGATTGGAAAGAGGTCGAAAACAGCTTGTTTGGCGTTCTCGACAAAATTTTGAACGTACGGGAATTCGATTTATTTGAAAAACTGATATGTGTGCTAAATTATATAGACACAAAAAATGTACTGGTTTTTCTTGCCGCCATCTATCATCATAACGGATATGATGATATGGCTGTAAAACAGGTTATTCGCTCCATTAAGGAGCTTGATTATATTGACGAAACCGGGGTTGAGATCCTTTCCTTTGCATACCCGAAATGAGGCGCCTCGTTTCTGTCACAGGTGTCCGCGAAGTGGATGAACCCGCGAACCAACAAGTCCACTGGTTTATTTTTCGGAGTTCAGGGCACCAACCGTCTTACGAGCAGAAAATAAACCGGGGACTGCAGCAGTCTCCGGTTTATTCAGTTCCAACCTGTACGTGGTTTCCCTATATGCAAGAAAACCGTCCGGGGCAGCGTCCCCGGACGGTTTTGCCAGTGTTACTTTTTCAGCGGAAGAGTCAGGAGAAAGAGGGTAGAGGCCATATCGCTCTTGGCCTTCAGGGTACCGTGATGTTCCTCCGTGATTGCGGCGGCAATGGGAAGACCAAGGCCGAAACCGGGATGCTCACCGCGGGACGCGTCGGCTCGGTAAAACCGCTCGAACAGGCGGCCCAGCTGCTCCGGCGGGATGGGGTCGCCGGCATTGGATACGCTTAGGCGGGCGTGGCGGCCTGTTTTTTGCAGCGTCATCGTCACGGGGCATTTGTCGCGCCCGTATTTAATGGCGTTGTCCAGCAGGATGGAAATCACCTGCTTTAGCTTGTCTGCATCGCCCAGCACTGTCACACCGTCTGCCACCTCGTATTGAAGCGGCTTCCCAGCCTCAAAGGCCACCGGTTCGAACAGCAGTGCGCAATCCGAGGCGATATCTGTCATGGAGACCGCTGATAACACAGAGGTGCGGACCATATTGTCTGCCCGGGCCAGGGTCAGCATCTCCTCCACCAGGGATTTCATCCGCCGGGCCTCGGAGTGGATGTTGTCCGCCCAACGGGCGGGCCGGTCGACCAGCGACGCTGTCTCCAGCAGCTCTGCATTGGATAAGATCACCGTCAGAGGGGTTTTCAGCTCGTGGGATGCGTCGGAGAGAAACTGGTGTTGCTGGCGCCACGCGGCCTCCACCGGCCGTGTCACCCACCAGCTCAGAAAAATGGATACGCCGAGCGACAGCAGCAGGGCTGCGGCGGCGATCTGAACGTAGGAGTGCATCAGGTCATTCAGGGTGGTCTGCTCCATGGACATGTCTACAAAGGCGATTTGGGTAAAAAAGCCGTTGTCCTGGCGCAGATAGCGCAGGTCGTAATCGTCGATCGTGCCCTCCGGGAGCGACTGGCGCATACAGTCGCGGATGATGGCGGTCAGTTCGTCGGTATCCTCCAAATCGGAATAGGTACCGCCGGTGACATACACCGCGTTGCCGCCCCAAATCTCCACGGTGAAGTAGGGAAGCTGGACCTTTCCGGTGCCGAAATTCGGGTTGCGTTCATACCTGCCCGCTCCACTCGGAACGGGAATGGACGGCTCGCTGATGATCCGCTGCAGCACCTGGCGGCTGATGTGTTCGATGTTTAGCTCGGCAGAAGTGTGCACCGAGACGAACACCACCGCCAGCACGGCGGTGACCATCAGCATGCACACAGCTACAAATTTCAGCCGCAGTTTCTGAATCAAGGTTCGTCCTCCTTTCCGGAATGTGGTGAAACAACTAAGATTTACCAGCCTCCAGACAGTAGCCCACCATGCGGATGGTCTTGATCTTCACCTGGGAGCGCAAATAGTCCAGCTTTTTGCGGAGGAAGGAGATATATACCTCTACATTGTTGTCCTCTGCGTCGGATTCGTAGCCCCATACCTTCAACAGCAGAGTTTCCTTGGTGACCACCTGCTTCTGGTTGAGCATCAGCAGTTCCATCAGATCAAATTCCTTTCGGGAGAGGCGCACGAACCGCTCGCCGCAGGAGAGGTTGAAGGTGCTCTGCTCCAGCTGCAGGTCGCCGCAGGAGATTCGACCGGTCTCCCGCAGCTCCGGCTGCCGCCGCGTCAAGGCACGGATGCAGGCCATTAGCTCCCTGGGTTCGAAGGGCTTGGTCAAATAATAGTCCGCGCCGGAATCCAGGCCGGTGACCTTATCCAAAATTTCGGACCGGGCCGTGAGCATCAGAACGGACGTGGCATTGCCGTCTGCCCGCAGGCGGCGCAGTACCTCGAAACCGTTCAGCTTGGGCAGCATCACGTCCAGGAGAATGACGTCATAAATGGAGGAGAGCGCATTATCCAGCCCCGACTCTCCGTCATGGCAGATGTCAGCGGTATAGCCGTTCAGCTCCAGCAGATCCTGAAGCGTGGCGGCCAGCCGGACCTCGTCTTCTACGATCAGCACGCGCATAGCGGCACCGCTTTCCTGTCAGATTCTAAAATCAGGGGGAACCAGTCA
>JAYFPV010000376.1:0-9247 GCA_034927465.1 Lawsonibacter sp. | reverse complement strand
CCGCCGCTCCGCCTGGTTGTGCGGCTTATTCTGCGGATTTCTCTTTTTTCTTTTGGAACAGCGGTTTGATGACCGGACCGAGCAGCACGGCTACGCAGATCAGTAGGATGATGCCAGTGACCGGTCTGGATACGATATTGCCTGCGGCTTGCAGCAGAGTATCGCCGCTGGCGATGGTGAAGGCGCGGCGCAGGTTGGATTCGCAGATGATGCCCAGCACCAGCCCAAGGATCATCGCAGAACTGTTGAACTTACAGGTAACGAAGACAAAGCCGATCAGACCGGAGATCGCCATCAGGATCACGTCTACGGCGGTGTTTTTTGTGGCATAGGCGCCGATGGTGGCCATCATGATGATGGTGGGGCCCAAAATACTGTAGGGGATCTTCAGTACCTGAACAAAAATCTTTGCAATAATGATGGCGGCAAGGACCATGATGATATTAGACACAAACATGGACGCGAAGGTGGCGGACAAAAACTGGGGCTGATTGATCAGCAACAAGGGTCCCATCGTCACACCCTTCAATACCAGCGCGGACATCATTATTGCCGCCGCGTTGCCGCCGGGAATGCCAAGGCTGAGCAGGGGAACCATGGAGCCGCCAGTGGCCGCGTTGTTGCCCGTCTCCGGGGCTGCGATGCCTTCCAGACAGCCGGTACCGAATTTTTCAGGGGTTTTGGATATTTTTTGTTCGGAGGAGTAGCACAGGAAGGAAGCAATGGTAGCTCCTGCGCCGGGCAGGATACCGATTACGGTACCCAGGACAGAGCAGCGTAGAATGATCCACTTAAGAGAGAACAATTCCTTCAGCGTGGGCATCTTGGCGGACATTTTGCTCTGACCGCCGGTGTCACCGTTGACTGCCTGAAGTTTGGCGGGCTTGTTTGTTTGCTTGAGTACCTCAGTCACTGCGAAAAAACCGATCATCACCGGAATCATCTCAATGCCGGAGGTCAAAAACCGGGTGCCGAACGTAAGCCGGGGCACGCCCAGCAGCGGATCCAGACCGATGCAGGCCAGCAGCAGACCCAGCAGGCCAGAGATGATGGTGCGGCAGATGTTGTCCGTTTCCAGACTGGTCAGGATGGACAGGCCCATGAAGGAGATGGCAAACAATTCTGAGGGGCCGAAGCTCAGCGCGGCCCGGGTCAGCTGCGGGCTGAGCAACAGCATGCAGATGGCCGCGAACATGCCGCCGATGGCAGAGCAGATCAACTGAAGGCCAAGGGCCTTTCCGGCCTCCCCCCGCTGGGCCATGGGGTAGCCGTCGTAAGTCGTGGGTGCGCTGGACGGCACGCCTGGGATCTTAAACAGAATTGCCGTCATGCCGCCGCCGGTGATGGAAGCACAGTAGATGGCCACCAGAAACGCAATGGCGTTGACGGCGTCCATTTTATAGGTGAACGGAATCCCCAAGGTGACCGCCATCGTGGCGGATACTCCGGGCAGCGCACCGAAGAGAGTTCCCAAAAATACCGCAAAGATGATCAGGAGGAACATCTTGGGTGCGAAGACAACGGACAGGCCGCTGGTTAATAAATCTAACATAACGAACCTCCTTTAAAAGCTGGGGACCAGGGATTCCACAAGCAGGGCAAAGTTCCGCAGGAACATAATTTGTCCTCTGGGCAGCATGACGCCCAGCATCACGGAGAAGCCAATGTACAGGACTACCGTGATGATCACGGAGGTCAGCAGCAGCAGGGCGAAGTTGCGCTGCCCCAGCAGCAGACCGTAGGCGAACAGAAACAGCAGACAGGTAGCAATGAAGCCAACCGGCTCGTACATGAGGGCCATGATGACCACCAGCATCATGCCAGCGAACAGCTTGCTTTTGACAAGTCGGCCAATGCTGGGGAAAAAGTCCCGGAGAGCAGTGGCGATCTCTTCTTTTTTGTTTGCTCGAAAATACTTAAACAGGTTATAGCAGATTGCGACAATCAGCAGAATCAAAATGCCTTGGGGCCATTGCTCCGCACCTAACTCGTTGGCGGCCGAGTGGGGCATGGTGGTGCTGACGTTGATATAGCAACCTACGCAGCCCAACAGCAGCAATAGGTTGACAATGAGTTCCAGCGCCATACTCAAAACTCCTTTTTTCTTTTAAGATGGGGCAGAGGAATCCCTCTGCCCCGGATACCCAATTAGAATAAGGTTACAGAATGCCAATGCTGGTCAGGTAGTCCTGGAACGTCACATACTCCTGGTCAATCAGGGTCTTGAACTCAGCGGCGTCCGCGTAGCCCGCACGGTCCAGATAGCAGGCATTTTTGAGGAACTCCTGATATTCGGGAGAGCTCCAGGCTTCCTTCAGTGCTGCAGCCATTGCGTTCACAGCGGCTTCCGGCGTACCGGTGCGGCACATAATTCCGCGCCAGGTGCCCACATAGGAGTCAATACCCAGCTCGCCGGTGCACTCCAGATCAGGCAGGATGGACATGCGCTTTTCGGACATGGAGATCAGGGGGACAATGTCGCCGGAGTTGATCAGGCCCATAATTTCGTCGGCGCCGGTGATGTTGATGTTGATGTGGCCGCCCACCATTGCCGCGCTCAGCTCGGAACCGCTGCTGTAGTTGACGACTTTTACGTACTTGTCCACTTCGGTGAGGTCACAGCCCAAGCCGCCGGCCAGAGTTTGTTTCAGAGAGACGGCGTCGGCGCCGGTAGCGGTCAACATTCCGCAGGTGAGCTCCTGAGGATGGGCTTTGGCGTACGCAACAAACTCAGAGAAGTTGGTGTACTTCCCCTCCATTGCCTTCTTGGAAGATGCAATGATATTGATGGAGTGGACCAGTTTGGCGACCGGCTGAAGTTCGGTTCTGTAGTCCACGGGCAGGATCTTTTGCAGGTCCAGCATAATGTGAGATTGGGTACTGAGAACATAAGTATAGCCGTCGGCGGGCTGCTTGCAGGTGAAGTCAATGCCGTTAGCGCCGCCTGCGCCTTCCACGTTCACGATTTCAACGGGTACGCCCAGGATCTTCTGCAGTACGGGCTGGAGAGGACGCAGCGTTCCGTCAGCGCCGCCACCCACGCCCCAGGGGCAAACCAGAGTTACTTTTCTTTCCCAGGTCCAATCAGCCTGGCTTGAGGAGCTAGAGGCGGATTGTCCGCTCCCGGAGCTGCTGGCCTGCCCACTGCTGGACGGGGCGGAAGTGGTGCATCCAGCCAGAATCACCGTGGCCAAGGCTGCGGATAAGAGTGCGGTCCATTGCTTTTTCATTTCATGTCCTCCTTACAATTTTTGGCTTGTTTCGTTGGCCGTTTGGTCTTGTATGCCAAAAAGCCCTTCCATGTCTGCATTTGGAGCGATTTTTATGCGATTTGTGCAATTAGTTGCTGGTCTCTCCTGCTTCTTAATGGAATTTTAACAGATGCTTCTTAACTGCATGTTGTACAATTCCTTAATTTTCTGTAAGGTCTGAGGAATAATTTTGTATTTTTTTACTATATGTGCTAAAATGTCATCACAAAGGGAAATAACGCACGGATTAGAGGTGGCCGATCTTTGGATCGCATTAAAATTTTAATTGTTGATGATGAAAAATTTGTGCGCAGGACAATTTCCAGAGTTTTAGAGAGCGAAGGAATGTCCACGGTTGAGGTGACCAATGGGCCGGATGCAATCCAAATGGTCCAGAATCAAGCGTTTGACCTGATCATTCTGGATATCGTCATGGATGGGATGGACGGGTTTCAAGTGATTCATCAGATCCGGGATTTGGAGATTCTGACCCCCGTGTTTATCCTGAGCGGGCGGCAGGCGGACAACGACAAGGTCTTTGCCTTGGGAATCGGTGCAGACGACTATATTACCAAACCGTTTTCCACCACTGTGCTCTGCGCAAAGGTAAAAGCCTGTCTGCGCAGGGTCGGCCTTTCCACGCAAAAGTCCGCCAACATTATTTCGGTAGGGCCATTTTGCTATATATCGGATGAGATGCGGCTGCTCAAGAATGGGAAGGAGATTTGCCTTTCCAGCAAGGAAAGCTTTTTGATACGTTATTTTCTCTGCAACATCAACAAGGTTCTGACCAAGGAGCAGATTTACTCCAATGTTTGGGGAAATAACGTGATCGATGACAATACGATTATGGTTCACATTCGCCGGCTGCGCATGAAAATAGAAAGCAATCCCAACCAGCCCGATTTTTTAAAGACGATTCGCGGTGTTGGGTATCAATTTACAGTGCAGTAAGGCGGGAATCGTTTTTTTCCTTGTTAGCCCTGTTCCACCGATCGAAAGATGGCCTGATTGAATGAAAGACACCTTTTCATGAAAAATCAAACGGACACGCCGTGAACCCCGGGAAGGATTCACGGCGTGTCCATTCGCATGACCGGAGAAGACATAACAATCCGGTTCCGGCCGTTCCGATTTCCAGACAGGTAAGGCCGGAGGAATGTACGAATATCGGTTCAATCCTGAGAATACGATGAATTGGCCTTATGCAAAAGGTCGCGTGACGCCAGTTTGTGCTGCCAGCCCTCTGTGGGCCGGGGCGACTTTGTCATCCAGAGAAAGGAGAGGCGATGTGCAATCCGTCCGCTCAACCCAAGCTCAGAACAGGCACAGATCGGTGCGGCAAGATGATGCGTAAGGCGGTGCTGCTGGCGACAGTCGGCGGGCTGCTTTACAGCAAAATTGAGCTGTTGTGGCGTGGTCGTACCCACTGGACCATGGCCCTGCTGGGCGGCCTGCTGTTTGTCCTGATTGGCGGACTTAACGAGTGGCTGCCCTGGGGAATGCCTTTGCCCATCCAGGCAGGGCTGGGAGCCCTGATTGTGACTGCGGCGGAGCTGCTGGTCGGGCTGGTGGTGAACCGTTGGCTGGGCTGGGACGTGTGGGATTATTCAAATCTGTGGGGCAACGTTCTGGGGCAGATCTGTCCGGTGTATGCAGCCCTTTGGGTATTCCTGTCTGCCGCAGCTATTGTTCTGGATGACTGGCTGCGGCATTGGCTCTGGGGAGAGGAGAGCCCCCATTACACGCTGATTGAGACAAAGAAAATGCGAGACAAGAAAACCCATATTGTCCCGTCGCCAAACAAGTGAAAGGGGGAGGACTCTTTCGGTTCTGAGAGAAAATAAAGCCAAGGAACCCGCTGAATATCAGTTGGTTTCTTGGCTTTTGCCGTGTGTCAACATAGAGATTGAATAAAGGAAGAGATTATGCGCAGTATTTCACTGGAAATAGAACAAATCCTCAAACTTCTTGTCCAATGCAATACAGAGGATCAACGCAAGTTTTGCGGTAGGATTAAACTGCCCCGTTTCAATTGAACTGATGGTATTTCGGGAGACACCGACTAATTCGGCCAAGTCCTCTTGCGACAGATTTTTTTCCGCGCGGGCAACTTTAAGCCGATTCTTTAATATCAACTTTTGATTCATGTCCCGATTCCCAAGACCTCGAAAACATGGCAAGCCAAGAAGGCAGCGGACGCAATCGCTGCAAATACCACAGTGACCAGAAATGTCTTTGTCTTCGCAATTTTGTACTTGCCATATGCTTCCGCTGACATATAGGCCCAAAACATACTGAAGGGAACAAAGTTAGGTTGGTTCGTAAAAAGGTTAAAAAACATGATGATGATAAAAATGGAACAAAAGCCAACTACACCATAGCGGCGGCCTTTGTTATCTGCATAAACGGTCCCCTCATCTTCTTTTTGTGAACGGCTCCTGTTTAAAATTTCCTCTTTCTCCATGACAAAATCCCCTGTCCAAGTATTATTTTCATTATGCCAAGTTTTATTGACAAAGTAAAGGATAACACTACCAAGTTTTCTTGTCAATACGTTCTGCAAAGTTTTCTGTGCAAACGTGGTGGATCGAGATGAACATAAACCGCCGTTTCACATTCAAAATAGAACTGTGTAGCGTCGTTACGATGCGGCCGACATTGGTACAAAGTCTAACAGGCACAGTCACCCCGCAGTCAATTTTCCCTAGCGCTTACTCCTATTTGCCTGTCGCTGTTCACGGCGGGCCTTTGCCGCTTCATATCGCTGTATTTCATCTTCCGTTTGTGGCTGATACTCCGGCACCTTTCGTGGCTTTCCATCGCTTCCCATCGCCACCAGAGTAAAATATGCGGATAGGACTTTTTTAGGTCCGTTCCCAGAAATGAGGTTTTCTGATTCGACGCTAACGAATATTTCCATAGAAGTCGTACCCACAAAATCTATGGTTGCTGTACAAGTAACCAGAGATCCTATAAAAATAGGGAGTCGGAAATCCACCTCATCCATTCTCGCGGTCACACAATTCCCTTTGGAGTATTTCATGGCCAAGGAACCTGCGGCAGTATCCATTAGCTTCATAATTTCACCACCGTGCACATTTCCGGCTCCATTGGCCTGATATGGGAGCGTGATCTGGCTTGTGATAAGGGTCATATTATTCATCTTACGAAACCTCCATTTTGTTTTTAGCACTTGATCACACCGCGGTCATATGCTCAGATGTTATGGCCGCTTTGACAGCTAGTATATCAAAATTTCTCCATCCAGAATAGTCTTAATCCATAATTTTCTTGCAAGCCCACCAACGCCGACTACATCATGGACCCAGTGGCGGGAGAATGCCGAATTTCGGAACGGGCCCCAGAGACATTGGTCATTTCTTGTTCCAGCGTCGCAATTGTTTCGCTGGAACATTCCGGGGTGTTCTTCAGCAAAAATGGGATTCCAAGCGCCGTATATTTGCTTTCACAGAGCTTACGAAAGGGGAGAAGCTCAAGTTTGACCAAATTGGGATAGCGAGACGCAGCCCGTTCCAACGCAAGGATGTTTTGTTTTGTATCATGGAGGCCAGGGACAATCACCTGCCGAATCCAAAGGGGGATTTGCATCGTTGCAGTCAAAGCCAGAAAGTCAAACACTTGTTGTAAATCCCCATGACAATATTTGCGGAAGTCCTCAGCCTCAGTGAATTTCAGGTCCGCGATCACCAAATCGGTGTATCGAAGAACCTCCTTTGCTCCCTGTAAGTCCCCAACGCCGGAGGTGTCCAATGCCGTGTGGTAGCCCCTGTCCTTGAGCTGTCGGAATAGTTCGGCGGCAAACTGCCACTGCATCAGCGCCTCGCCACCGGAAACGGTGACGCCGCCGTCCTTGCGGATATAATTCCGATAACGGTCAATTTTGGAGACCAACTCCTCTACGCTGATCTCCTGGCCGCCATTTTTATCCCAGGTTTCTGGGTTATGGCAGTAGACGCACCGCAAGGGACAGCCCTGCAGAAACACAACGCACCGCAGACCGGGGCCGTCTACGGCACCCATGCTTTGAAAACTGCTGATTCGCCCCAACATCTTACATCTCCGTATGGAACGTGCGGGAAATAATTTCCCGCTGCTGCTCTTTGGAAAGCTTATTAAAATTAACGGCATAGCCTGAGACACGGATGGTGAGGTTGGGGTACTGCTCAGGATGTTCCATCGCGTCTTCCAGCGTTTCCCGGTTGAGCACATTGACGTTGATGTGGTGCCCTTTTTGGGCAAAGTAGCCGTCCAGCATCGAAACCAGATTCCCATAACGCTCCTCGTCACTGTGCCCCAGCGCATTGGGTACAATGGAAAAGGTGTTGGAAATTCCATCTCGGCATACATCGTAGGAGAGCTTGGCCACCGAGTTGAGCGACGCCAATGCTCCGTTTTGTTCCCGATTGTGCATGGGGTTTGCACCTGGAGCAAACGGCTCGCCCGCCTTCCGGCCATCCGGAGTGGAACCCGTCTTCTTACCATAGACCACATTCGACGTGATGGTCAGAATGGACAGGGTGTGTTCTGCATTGCGATACGCGGGATTTTTCTTTAATTCCTTACAAAACAGCTCGACCTGCTCGGCAGCAAGCTGGTCAACGCGATCATCATCATTGCCAAAGGCAGGAAACGGACCTTCGGTTTTGAAATCTGTGATCAGGCCATCCTTAGTTCGAATGACATGCACCTTTGCGTATTTGATGGCGGAGAGAGAGTCGGCCAGTACAGACATTCCCGCAATGCCAAACGCCATAAATCGATGGACATCGGTATCATGAAGAGCCATTTGCGTTTTTTCATAGGCATATGTGTCGTGCATGTAATGAATGATATTCATGGCGCTCACGTAGGTTTTCGCCAGCCACGGACGGTAGAAATCCAGCAGCTGCATGACCTTGTCATACTCCAGCACATCCCCCTCGTAGGGGGCATGAACAGGGCCAAGCTGCATGCCATAACGCTCGTCCTTGCCTCCGTTCAAGCTCATGAGCAGAAGCTTTGCAAGATTTGCCCTTGCCCCAAACAGCTGCATATCCTTCCCAACGCGCATGGCTGAGACACAGCAGGCAATGGCATAGTCGTCCCCATAAATCTTACGCATGAGATCGTCATTCTCGTACTGAATGGCATCGGTATCACAGGACACCTTTGCGGCGAATCGCTTGAAATTTTCAGGCAGAGACTGCGACCACAGAACCGTCAAATTTGGTTCTGCGGAAGCCCCCAGATTATATAGGGTTTGGAGCATGCGATAGGTGTTTTTGGTCACCAACGTGCGGTCGTCTTCACCGGTACCGCCAAGGCATTCGGTGATCCACAGCGGGTCGCCGGCAAACAGCTCGTTATATTCCGGGGTGCGCAGGTGGCGGGCCATGCGCAGCTTCATGACAAAATCATCCATCAGCTCCTGTGCTTCTGACTCGGTCAGAGTCCCTGCCCGGATGTCACGTTCAAAGTAAATGTCAAGGAACGTAGAAACACGCCCAAGGGACATTGCGGCTCCGTTTTGCTCCTTAATTGCACCGAGATAACCAAAGTACAGCCACTGTACGGCTTCCTTGGCATTGGCGGCGGGTGCGGAAATGTCACATCCGTAGAGAGCGGCCATTTCCTTCAGCTTACCAAGGAAATTGATCTGCTGATACAGCTCCTCCAGAAGACGGATATTGTCCTGCAGCATGACTTCCGTGCCCAAGCGCTCCTTGTCCGCTTTCTTTTGCGCAATGAGGTAGTCAATGCCATAGAGGGCCACGCGCCGGTAATCGCCAATGATGCGTCCTCGGCCATAGGCATCCGGCAAACCTGTGATGATCCCACAATGCCGGGCACGCTTAATTTCATCGGTGTAAACCCGAAATACGCCCTCATTGTGCGTGGTGCGGTACTGAAATTCCTCTTCCACCTTGGAAGAGAGCCGGTATCCGTAAGCTTCACAGGCGGTTTTGGTCATTTTTAATCCACCAAACGGATTC
>JAYFPV010000227.1:0-4517 GCA_034927465.1 Lawsonibacter sp. | reverse complement strand
GTGTGTTCAGGTATCCTTCTGCGCAGGTGTGATGTTCCATACGGTCACCGTTTCGGATGACGGCAGCGGATTTTGTCTCTCTTCTGTCCCGGGAGATCATTTGGGCCTGCGTATCGTGGAGGCAACGGTTCGGGATAAACTGCGGGGCAAGCTCCATATCTGTTCCGACAGCAGCGGAACCCGGATGTCCTTTGATTTTAAAAATGAAATAATGTGATTCTCTGCACAACAGGGTGCGGTGATACGAGCAAAACGGCTAAGGCGATTTTCAGATCGCCTTAGCCGTTTATTGTTTTTTGGCCTGTTAGGGGGTGGGATTTTGGCCAGTATTTTAAGTGTTGGCATCGACATTGGAACCTCGACCACGCAGGTAATTTTCAGCCGGATTGCCATGGAAAACACAAGCGGCTATTTTTCTGTTCCCAAGGTTTCCATTGTGGAAAAAGAGGTCGTATACAAAAGCAAGGTCTATCTCACCCCTTTAAAAACCCCCGTACTCATCGACGGCGCCGCCGTCCGAGACCTTGTAGATCAGGAGTATCAGCTGGCTGGATATTGCAAGAAGGACGTAGACACCGGTGCGGTCATCATTACCGGGGAATCGGCCCGAAAGGAAAATGCGGCGGAGGTGCTTGCTCAGCTCAGCGATTTTTCGGGCGAGTTTGTGGTATCGACGGCGGGGCCGGATCTGGAATCCATTATTGCTGGAAAGGGAAGCGGCGCATTTCAGTACAGCATGGACAACAACTGCACAACGGTTAATCTGGATATCGGCGGCGGAACCACCAACATCGTCATGTTCGACTGCGGGGAAACCGTGGCGAAAGGGTGCCTTGACATTGGCGGAAGACTAATTCGGGTCAAACCGGACCTGGAAGTGGAGTATGTCAGCCCGGCCGCCGGGCAGATTGCCCAGGCGTTGGGGCTCTTCTTTCGTGTGGGCGAGCCAACCACCATGCAGGCGCTGTCGGCGGTCACCGACAAAATGGCCGACCTCCTGGCACAGGCCCTCGGCCTGAAACCGCAGGAACCGCTGCTGCGGGAGGTACGGACGCCGGAAAGCTCCTCGTTTCAGCCGGTGGGACCGATCCGCTTCCTCTGCTTTTCCGGCGGAGTGGCCGATTGCATTGGCGATGAGACGGGCGGGGTGCCTTATGGAGACATCGGGGTTCTGCTGGGGCGCTCCATTGCCCGGGGGTTGCTGGTTCAATCCATTCCGCGCATGACGGGCAATGAAACCATCCGAGCCACTGTGGTGGGTGCCGGTACCTACACAACCAGCATTTCGGGCAGTACCATCGCCTATGCAGAGGGGCTGCTTCCTATGAAAAATATTCCGGTTTTGCGGCTGAACGAGCGCGAACAGGCGGCGTGCTTTTCCGGAGAGACCGACTTTTTGCGGGAACAGTTCGGCTGGTTTCTGGAGCAAAGCAGCGCGGACAACGCGGCGTTGGCGCTGGCAGGGATTCCCGATCCGGATTACCAGGACCTTCGAAGGCTGGCCACGTGTTTGGCAAACGAGATGGACAAGGTCCTGCCGTCCGGCAAAGCGATGATCATCATCCTGGAATGCGACATTGCAAAAGCCCTGGGTCTGGCCCTGCGGGAAGCGCTGCAGGGCCGGAGGCAGGTGATCTGCGTGGATGGGGTCAAGGTGGAACAGGGGGATTATGTGGATCTTGGAAAACCAGTTTTGGACGGGCTGGTAATCCCCCTGGTAGTGAAGACCCTTCTGTTTGGCTGACAGGGAATAGGAGATGTTACGATGAAATTATCCACCGTGCTGGCGGGAAAGACATTTGAATTCCGCTCCGTCAAGGATGTGCTGGCAAAGGCAAACGAGGAGAAGTCGGGAGACACCCTGGCAGGCGTTGCAGCTGCTTCTGATCTGGAGCGCGTCGCAGCCAAAGAAGTTCTGAGTCATTTTTTGGTCAGCGACCTGCGCGAAAATCCGGTCGTCCCCTATGAAGACGACGAGGTCACCCGCATCAACCAGGATTCCATTGCGCCGGACGTCTATGCAACGATCAAAAACTGGTCTTTGGCGGAGCTGAGAGAACACATTCTCTCCTATCAAACCAGCGAAGAAGACATCCAAACGCTGAGCAAGGGGCTGACCAGCGAGGTGGTGGCCGGCGTATGTAAGCTGATGGGCAATCTGGATCTGATCTATGCAGCCAACAAGGTCCGGGTAACCGCCACTTGCAACACGACCATCGGCTGCCGCGGCAGACTGTCCACGCGGCTTCAGCCTAACCATTCCACTGACAATGTGGAGGGCATCACGGCGTCGCTGTTCGAGGGACTCAGCTATGGGTGCGGAGATGCGCTGCTGGGGCTCAACCCAGTCAATGACACTGTCTCCAGCCTGGCCGAGGTATTAAAGCGATTTGACGAGGTGAAGCGACGGTTTGAAATCCCCACACAGATCTGTGTGCTGGGGCACATCACCACCCAGATCGAGGCAGTCAAGCGGGGCGCGCCTGCCGACATGATCTTTCAGTCCATTGCCGGCAGTCAGAAGGGCAACAGCGCGTTCGGGTTCGATGCCGACACGGTGCGGGAAGCGCAGCAGCTGCTGCGGGAGCGGGGGACGGCCAAGGGCCCAAACGTCATGTACTTTGAGACGGGACAAGGCAGCGAGTTGTCCTCGGACTCCCACTACGGCGCCGATCAGGTGACCATGGAGGCCCGCTGTTACGGTTTCGCACGGGAGTTTCGTCCCTTTATGGTCAACACCGTGGTGGGCTTCATCGGTCCGGAGTATCTCTATGACAGCCGCCAGGTGATCCGGGCTGGGCTGGAAGATCATTTCATGGGCAAGCTCACCGGCATTCCCATGGGGTGCGACTGCTGTTACACCAACCACATGATGGCGGATCAAAACGACATTGAAAATCTCGCTCTTTTACTGTCCAGCGCTGGAGTCAATTACATCCTGGGTGTGCCGACCAGCGATGACATCATGCTGAACTACCAGACCAACGCATATCACGACTCTGCGGCCATACGCGAGATACTGGGTCTGAGACCGATTCGGGAGTTTGAGCTGTGGCTGGAAAAAATGGGGATCATGGAAAACGGGAAACTGACCAGCCGTGCCGGAGACCCAACGATTTTTATGAAATGAGCGGAGGGGAACCTATGGATCAGCATCTGATTTCTCTGATCGCAGAGGAGATTCTCCGGTATCTGCGGCCCCCGGAACAGCCGGCAGGCTCCACCCCGGAACAGGAACCCTGCAGCGCCTGCCAGGACATCGCCTCCTCGGAGTGCAAGGCGATTCCGCTGCTCAAGGCGGCAGAGGATCCCGAGGCGCTGCTGCGTATGAAAAAACGGACGACCGCACGCATTGGCGTGGGCAAGGCGGGGGCCAGACTGAACACCCAGACCATGCTGACCTTGCGTGCGGATCACGCGAAAGCCAGGGATGCCGTCTTTGCCGATGTAGACCCAAAGGTAATCGAATTCCTGGGGCTGTTCACGGTGCAGACCACATGTGAGGATAAAAATACGTATGTGACTAGGCCGGACCTGGGTCGCCAACTCAATGAGGCAACCATTCGGACGCTGAAGGAGCGGTGCATCCCCAATCCGGACGTACAGATTTATGCCGCGGATGGGCTGAGCTCCACCGCCATTCAGGCAAACTTAGCAAAGATTTTGCCCGTCATCACGGACAGTCTAAAGGCAAAGGGGCTTACGGTCGGCACTCCCTTTTTCCTGCGGTTCGGGCGGGTCGGCTCGGAAGAATATGTGGCCGAGGCGCTAGGGGCCAAGGTGGTCTGTGTCCTCATCGGGGAACGGCCGGGTCTGGCCACAGCGGAAAGCATGAGCGCCTATATCGCCTATAACGCCTACGTTGGGATGCCGGAAGCCAAGCGCACGGTGGTTTCTAACATTCATAAAGACGGCACCGCCGCGGTGGAGGCCGGCGCATATGTGGCGGAGGTGATCTGCAAAATTCTGGAGCAGCAGGCCAGCGGAGTAGATCTGGTCAAGTGAGGAGGGATTTGGTATGCGAGGCGATCCGGTCAAAACTCGTATCCTGAGCGTCCGTATCCTTCCCAATGCGGACCGGATGCTGCTGGAGCGGTTCCCAGTCCCGGCTGGGCACCGAAGTCTTGGGTTGATTACCACAGACTGTGACGATGTGTCCTATGCGGCGCTGGACGAGGCAACCAAAAAGGCGCGGGTGGAAGTCATTTATGCCCGCAGCATGTACGCGGGATCCGGAAATGCCAGCACGGCGCTGGCCGGGGAATTCATCGGCATTCTCTCCGGAGAAAACCCGGAAGAGGTCCGCAGCGGTTTGGAGGCGGCGATTTGCTACATCGAGCACGACGCCAATTTTATTCAAGCGAACGACGCCGGTTCGGTTGTTTACTTCGCCCAATGCATCTCCAGAACGGGCAGCTATTTGTCCAAAGCGGCGGGTGTGCCCGAGGGGACAGCCATGGCTTATTTGATTGCTCCGCCGTTGGAGGCCATCGTCGGACTAGACGCCGCAGTCAAGG
>JAYFPV010000106.1:0-4809 GCA_034927465.1 Lawsonibacter sp. | reverse complement strand
GAAAGTCCTCTTCGAATGTCATGCCGGAAGTTCTTAAAATTTCTGAAATAAATCTCATATTCCCACACTAAAGCTTGCATCTAATTTGGGCAAATGACACATAAAAAGTCATGCATGAGGATTTGAACTCATACATGACTTTTTATATTATTTGTGTTAAAATTAGGCAAGAATTTTTGATGATAATCATTAGCAACGGGAGGAAGTAGTAGCGTATTATGATGAAATCGAATTTTAAGGGTTTTTTTAGTTGTCTGTTGATTGGAACAGTTTTGTGCATGTTTTCCGCTTGTCAAAGCGATACCGTGCAGAATGAAGCTGCTCTTTCTGGCGAAGAAATTGCAAGTGATAGGCCTACCGTTCCATCCAATACCCCTGAAGAGATGGAATATCTTTATGATTTTCGCTTTTCAGAGAGGTATGACGATCATATTACCGATGATTTTTCCATTGAGCTGCCAAACGAAGGCAACCTAAGTTCCGATACATTTTTTTTGTTTGAAAAATACAAAAACGAATCCGCTGCCACGAAAGAGTACACATATAGTGGTGATGGTATTGTGCCTTATACTTATAAAAGATATTGGTACGCCTTTGAAAAAGGCAGTTTGATGATTGGTACTGATTATTTCGAAACGGATCAAGTGGAATACATATCTTATCTTTGGTCGGATAAGGAGGGCGTAAAGACTAATGAAAATGTTGCGGTTGGCAGCACGGAAAAGGAACTCTTATCTGCATACACCGATGATCTATATTACATTGACAGAGATGAGGCTCTATCAGAAATAAACCTGTCCGCAATCAGTATCCTAGGGTATCAGGAGGGTAGCACAGAGACGCTTGATGAAGCGTACAACTTTGACTATGCATATATGTGGCAGCCCTTCACCCCCGAAAAAAATGACATAAGAGATATTACGTTTTATATTAAGGGCGGCAAGGTTATCGCAATCGAGATGATAAACCCCTTTGAACTTCGTCATGTATATGGATATGATAGGGATGCTGGTCTGCGATATACCGAAGAACAAAGAAAAAATTAATTTGATTTATCACCAAAATTATGAGCAAAATTTTCATCAAGTGACTCCCTGCTTCAGCAAGCGTTTTTCTAAGCGGCGCATGTGGTCAGCAGCTTTTTGCGTCCGGACAGCTTCAACCGCCCGGCAAATAGTGCGAATCAAAGACAGGCAGCCGGTGTAGCAGTGGAGGTAGGAACCAGATGAGACGGTACAGCGGAAGGCGAATGGCAATAATCAAATCTTCTGGTTTGATCATGGACATGCGATCCCCATAATCTCTCATGCCCAGATCCATTTTGTGAACCTTTAAATCCAAATAGCGCAGAAGACTGGCAAACGGTCCGGCAAGCCTGCCAGATGCTCCGAAAGAGCTTTCTTGAATTCAAAATCTGTTGCATCCAAAACGATTACAGGATTTTTTAGCTTCTTTTCAGTAAAGAACATCATTGGGGCCATAGAATAAAATCTATAACAGCCGGTTGATCTCATCACAAACCTGTTTTCTGGCGGAATATACCCAAGGCTCGTCAAAGTTGAGGTCGAGAGCCTTTGAAAAGGAGTAGTAGAGATTTATCTTCTGATAATATATTTCATACGCGGATATTGTGTGGGCAGGCAGTTCAGGTCTCGACAGGCAATTCGCGTTCAAATGAAAGACCTCGTCGGCATAAACCAGAAACTGACTGATCAGCTCTTCGTTTTGCACGTCAAAGGGCAGCTCCATTAGGCGCCACTGTACCGTCTCCGGCAGTCGAAATGGCTGAAGCTTGTCCAGAATGAGAATCAAATCCCTCACGTCTTTTTTGCGGTAATAACCCAAGGACTCCTCTCTGGTACTCCAGAGCGCAAGTTTCTCCCTGAGTGGCAGGATGCCGATACTCAGGATCGCTTCGCTGGGGCCCACAACCGCCTGGGATATCTCCTCGTCGGGTACGCGGAGTTGGCTTTCGAGGAAGGCGCTATTATCCCCCATACAGGCCGCATAACCAATCTCGTAGATCCCGATACGTCCTGCTCGTCCGGCGATCTGCTTTATTTCCTGGGACGTCAGGACACGGAACTGCTCCCCATCGAATTTCTCCAGCTCCGTGAAGATAATCCTTCGGATTGGCAGATTGACGCCCATGCCGATGGCGTCTGTCGAGATCAGAATGTCGTTTTCACCGCGCTGAAAAGCATCATACTGTAGCTTTCTCACCTCGGGCGGCAGGTCGCCGTAGATCACACTGTGTTTGATTCCCTGGTCGGTAAAATACCGAGACAGCGAAAGAACTCTCCGCCTGGAAAACGCGACCAGCGCATCCCCGGGCTCCACATCGGCGTATTGGACGTTGGACTTTAGTGTCTGAAGGGGCACCAGGCGGGAGTACTCCTGGATTTCATAGTCGTCCCCGCAATCACAGATCATACGGATGAGCTGCTCCCTGGCGTTCAGCGCACCGCAGAGATGGATCTCTGGGCAGCAGAGTCCGAGGACGGCTCTCGTCCAGGCGCTGCCACGATGGGAGTTCGATAGGAGCTGGATCTCGTCAATGACTGCCACCTCATAAGGTTTTCGAAGGTTTGCCTTCTCGACCGTGCAACTGGCATGGCGGGCGCCCTCCACACGGAGCTCCTCTTCCCCCGTGAGAAGATGGCAGGGCACCCCTTCTGCATTCAACCTTTCGTAATTTTCCAAAGCCAATATTCTCAGCGGGGCGAGGTATACGCCGGCATTGCACTGCTTCAGGCGCTGCAGTGCATTGTACGTTTTCCCCGTGTTGGTCTCGCCCAAGTGGAGAAAAAATTTGCGCCGCATTTTTCTTGCCTGCGGGTACTCGTCTTTTGGGTTTTCCGGCAGCAGTCGCTGAAATTCCTCAACAACAATGCTCGGGATATGACTGGTGACCAGAACGGTGATGATCCCGGAATCCAGATAGGCCTGGAAATTTCCCCGGACGATGTCATCGAACCGGTAGCCTGTTTTTTTGGTCTGGTTGTAGTGCTCCAGAATCCGCACCGATATTTCCTTCAGCAGGTCCACATAGCTATCCTGGGTCTGCTTGTATCCACCCAACTCATGGGAGGCCAGCGTTTTCAGCCCTTTGATTTTCTGTCGGACCACGGATTCAACATGCCACAGCTTGTTGTTTTTCGTTTCCGCCACCTGCTTTTTGAACTTTGGAAGCTGCTTTTTTATAACCTCATATTCCCGCTGGGATCTTTGGTATTTCTTCATGGCGCATTCCCTTCCGCAATCCGTATATCAGATATCTTAAGTATTGTCGGCTGCGGGCAAATATATCACGCAGCGGTCCTACGTAAGCGTTCCAATTTTTTCGTCGCCCCATAGGATTCATTCCCGCGAACTGATACGATCACAGTTTCAAGATGTGAAGTTCAACCTGTCAACCCTTACAGTCCCTTATTTACTGGCTACCAACCAATTCTACGAAACTCTGCTCGTCGCATGTAACCTTATGCTAACTTGGGCTAGCAAACGATTATGGCTTAAACAGAATCAGAAGATTTTCATTTGCACGGCCATCTGTTGAAAGCGGAAGAGAAGTCCCTCTGTACTCCTGCCGATGGGAGCATAACAAGGAAATATCGCTTTCTTACCACTCTTAGGTATGTTATACGTTCAAGAAAAGACTTTCTGCACGGCACAAAGAAGTCCGAAAGGAGCACTCAAACATGGGCAACGAGGAGCAGGGGCACAAGCGCCGAGTACGCTATCGGGGCACGCACCCCAAGACATTTGGAGAAAAGTACAAGGAGCTCGCTCCTGAAAAATACGCGGATACAGTAGCAAAAATTCTGCAGAAGGGCAACACCCCCGCGGGGATGCATATTCCCATTTGTGTGAATGAAATACTGGAGTTCTTAAGGGTTAAGCCGGGCCAAATCGGTCTGGACGCGACTTTGGGCTACGGCGGTCACACGTCCGAACTGCTCAAGTGTCTGAATGGCAAGGGGCATCTGTACGCCTTGGATATAGACCCCATAGAGATCCTGAAAACCAGGGAGCGTCTGGAGCGGATGGGCTACGGGCCTGAGATCCTGACCATCAAGCAACTAAACTTCGCCGATATTGACCAACTTACTGCCGAGATGGGGCCCTTGGACTTTGTATTGGCGGATTTGGGCGTCTCCTCAATGCAAATTGATAATCCAGACCGGGGGTTCTCGTTTAAAAAGGACGGCCCACTGGATTTGCGTCTCAACCCTGCATCGGGCGTCTCCGCCGCCCAGCGGCTCCAGGCCATCACCCGTGAAGAACTGGAAGGCATGTTGGTTGAAAATGCGGACGAACCCTATGCAGCGGAAATCTCCAAGGCCATCGTCAACCACATCAAGCGGGGTGGTGAAGTTTCCACGACAACTCAACTCCGGGGGCTCATCGAGGAGGCGCTCGCTTTTCTCCCAGCCGGCGAGCGGAAGGACACCATTAAAAAGTCCTGTCAGCGGACCTTTCAGGCCCTGCGCATCGACGTGAACAGTGAATTCGAGGTGCTGGGCGCTTTTCTGGAAAAGCTCCCCTATGTGCTCGCCAGCGGCGCGCGCGTTGCCATATTGACCTTCCACTCCGGAGAGGACCGGCTGGTGAAACAGTCCTTCAAGCAGCTCCTGCACGATGGCGTTTATCGCGAAATCGTCACCGATGTCATCCGCCCCACGGCGGAGGAGTGCAACCGCAACAGCCGCGCCCGGTCTACCAAAATGCGTTGGGCCATTAAGGCTTGATCGGATTGCTCCCCACCAAGCTGGCATACTCGCCAAACTGTACCTTATTTCCATTTCG
>JAYFPV010000097.1:0-11131 GCA_034927465.1 Lawsonibacter sp. | reverse complement strand
AGTTTATCGTCATTACCAAAGGTGCCGAGCGTGTGGCCGAGGTGGCAGCCCGATTCACATTGGATGCCATGCCAGGTAAGCAGATGGCAATTGACGCCGATTTGAACACTGGAATCATAAACGAACAGCAGGCACGGGAGCGCCGCTATAAGATTCAGAAAGAGGCCGACTTTTACGGAGCCATGGACGGCGCAACCAAAATCGTGAAGGGCGACGCAGTAATGTCCCTGATCATCACCATGATCAATCTGATCGGCGGTATCGTGATCGGTATGGTTCAGGGTGGGAACGATATTTCTACTGTGCTGCAGATTTATTCCACCGCAACCATCGGCGACGGGCTAGTGTCTCAGCTCCCGGCTTTGATGCTCTCCACCGCAACCGGCATGATCGTAACCCGGTCGGTTTCGGATGGAAGCCTAAATTCTGACGTACTGACACAGTTTACCTCCCAGCCAAGGGCTATTATGTCAGCCGGCGCTGCGCTGATTTTTCTGGCACTGATGCCCAACACCCCTCATATGGCGCTGCTCTTTGTGGCGGCCATTCTTTTGGCACTGGGCTGGACAATCAACCGCCGGATGAACAGCGAGGAGGAAGCGCCGCCGCCGGAGGAGTCCTCCGAGCCTACTCCGGCCAATGCGCCGTCCGAATCGGATTACTACAAAGACATCAGCAACGTCTATTCTTTGCTCACCATCAATCCCATTGAAATGGAAGTGGGATACAGCCTGATTCCTCTGGTTGACGAAAGCAGTGGTGGAAAATTGATCAACCGCATTGTCATTTTTCGCCGCCAATACGCCCAGGAGATGGGGTTTGTCGTCCCGACGGTACACCTGCACGACGGTTCAACACTGGGCACAAACCAGTACGTTATCCGGGTCAAGGGCGAGGAAGTGGCTAAAGGCGAGCTCCTTGTCAACTATTTTTTAGCTCTGCAGCCAGCCAACCCGCTGGGGGAAATCGAAGGCATTGAGACCATTGAGCCGGCCTACGGTATCCCCTCCCGATGGATTCTGCCGGAAAACAAGGAGATGGCAGAAATCTATGGCTACACGGTGATTGATCCCTTATCCGTCATGGTGGCCCACTTGTCAAAAGTGATTAAAAAGCATGCGTATGAGCTGCTGACCCGGGTTGAAACCATTCAGCTGATCGAAAATCTGAAAAAAAACGCTCCCGAGCTGGTGGAAGAAGCCTGTCCCGCCATTGTCTCCTACGCTCTGCTGGAGAAAATTCTGCGAAACCTACTGATGGAGGGCGTGCCAATCCGCGACCTAGAGACCATTTTGGAAACCATGGTGGATACCATGAGTACCACGCGGGATTCCGATCTTCTGACCGAAAGCGTCCGAAGCGCTTTGAGCCGTACGATTACCAGGCGGTTTTGTGAGAATGGTCAGCTACAAACCATTACGCTGGACAGCGAGGTCGAACGTAAAGTGGTTGCTTCCCTCACAAAAAATGACCATGGAATCTATCTGGCCATGGGCCCGGAACTGATTCAGCCCATCATTACACAGATGTCCGAATATATCAAAAAGTTTTCTGAGCTGGGCAAGTCCCCCATTCTTTTGACCAGCCAAGTGATTCGAATCTATTTGAGCCGCCTCCTCTGTCAATACTTTCCAAACTTATATGTACTGGCCTTTAATGAGATCGTGGGAACGGTCCAGATCCAGTCCATTGGAAACATTACGATCCAGCCTGCGGTGGAAAAAATGGAAAAGAGGGCGGTGGGAATATGACAACAGCCATTTCCCCGGATGCGTACAGCCAAATGACAACCGAGCAATTGCTTGAGAAATACAAAGAAACCGGCTGCGAGGAGTACAAATGGGAGGTTGCCCTGCGAAGCAGTAACCTCATCAAACACATTGCGCTGCGTAACCGCGACGCTTATGCCAGCTTTGCCCAACTGGACGACATCGTGCATGAGGGAATTCTTGCGCTGCTCGACGCCATTGAAAAATACGATCCGGCCAAGGGCGGACTGTTCAGTGTCTATGTTTCAAAACGCATTCGCGGCATGATTTTTGACCTCGCCAGGGAGCATGATTGGGTCCCGCGAACGATCCGCAAGCGCTCCCAGACAATTGATCGGGCCACGTCAGAGTTGCTGGCTCAACTGGGGCGGTTTCCCACCGATCACGAGGTGGCTGCACATCTCGGCATCACGGACAAAGAGTTTCGAGAAGCCGCGGATCACTCCTTTCTCGTTTCTTTGGATGCACATTTAGAAAATTTTTACGAAACGCCCGAAATGGCGGGAAATTCCTCCGGTTTCTCCTTCGCACCGGAGGAGATTGTAGAAAACAATGAACTGTTATCCATGTTGTCCCAGGCGATCTCCGCACTCAAACAAAACGAACAAATGGTTCTCTCGCTGCACTACGAACAGGACCTAAAAATCAAAGAAATTGCAGCGGTAATGGGGATCAGTATATCCCGCGTTTCCCAAGTACATGTCAAAGCCATCCGAAAGCTGCGCGCCGTCATTTCACAGTATATGAACGATGCTTCTAAGGGGGAAAAAAAGCATGGTGAAAGGATTTTACAACCTGACGTCCGGCATGCTGACACAAGGCAAAAAACTGGATGTCATCTCCAATAACATGACCAATGCTGGGACAACCGGGTTCAAAGAGGATGCTTTCTCGTCCAGCACCTTTGACGCGGTGCTCTGGCAGCGGGTGAGCAATTCACAATCCATGGATTTAGGCACGCAGAGCTATATTACTGCGCCAATCCAAATCAGCACGGACTTCACGCAGGGCTCTTTGGAAGAAACCGGACTGCCCCTGGACTTTGCCCTGGAAGGCGACGGTTTTTTTGCCATCCAGACGGACGGCGGCCGTTTCTATACCCGCACAGGCAGCTTTTCCATCGACGAGGAAGGGTATCTTGCTCTCCCTGGTCAAGGCCGTGTGCTTGACAGCGCCGGAAATCCAATCCGGTTGGTGACCGACAAAATTCAAGCGGACGATTCCGGCAATTTGTTCACCGATGACGGCGGATTTCTAGGGCAAATCGGCGTCTACGCCTTTGACGACACCGCCACGCTGGAGAAAAACGCACAAGGTCTGTTCCAATCCCAAGTTCAGCCGCAAGCAGCTGTGGTAGCGGTCCATCATGGAATGATAGAGCACTCGAACGTCGACCTGATCCAGCAGATGGCGGCGATGATCACAACCCAGCGGGCGTATCAGAGCGCAGCGCAGATGACCAAAATGTATGATCAGGTTCTCTCCAAGGTCACAACGGAAGTCGGTCGCCTTTAAGATAGGAAAGGAGCGCGTAACCCATGGATCTGTCTTTTTACACCGCCGCAGCAGGCGCGCAGCAGCAGCAGCGCCGTTTGGATGTCCACGGCAATAACATCGCCAATATCAATACCTACGGATTTCGGGCGGAGCGGCCCTCCTTCTCCTCCTTGTTGTATGGGTCCATCAATGGGATTGGCGACACCGCACTCCCGCGGGGAAGCGGGGCCTTCCTGTCCTCCGCAGCCACAGATTTCAGCGGTGCAGCTCTCTCCGCCACCGGTTATGCACAGGATTACGCCATTTCGGGAGATGGCTTTTTTGCCTTGCTTGACCCGAAAACCGGCGAATACTCGTTTACGCGGGACGGCTCGTTTACCCTGTCCGAATTTCAGGAGACCCTTTCGGACGGTAAGTTGGATACCAAATGGTACCTGTCCGATGGGGACGGCCGCTTTGTCCTCAGCAAGGAAGGCCGCCCCATCGACGTAAAGAACCCGGAGGCACAGCAACCCGTTGGTATTTTTGATTTTGTCAATACTGATGGAATGCAGCATGCTGGGGACAACCGTTTTCTCCCCACGGAGAAAAACGGGCAGGTTCGGATGGGAACCGGGCAGCTGATTTCCGGATCCTTGGAAGTCTCGAATGTTGACTTGGCCACGGAATTATCCAAGGTAATCGAAGCGCAGCGGTCCTTCAGTTATGTTTTGAAAATGGTACAAACCTCAGATGAACTGACCACTACCGTCAATAACCTGCGCTGAGTGCGGAATCACGCGGCAGTACGATCGAAAAGAAAGGCCAAATATGGAAATAAAAAATTATGATGAGCTGAATTCCTTCGAACTTGATACGTTACGCGAAATTGGCAGCATTGGAACGGGAAACGCGGCAACCGCATTGTCGCAGATGCTAGGACAAGAGGTACAGATCACCCTTCCAGAAGTCCGCATCATGGGATATAATGAGGCGATTGAATGGATTGGGGGCCCTGAGGCAATCACCGCCGGGGTTCTGGTCCGGATCAGCGGAGAACTTAGTGGGATCATGCTCTCGGTTCAGCCGCTGGAATTTGTCAATCTGCTGCTTGGCAGTATGTTCGGCAAGCAAATTGCAGACTATTCTGAATTGGGCACTCTGGAGCGCTCGGCCCTCATTGAAATCGGTAATATTATGATCTCCACGTTTATCAATGCCCTTTCAGGCCTGGCAGAGATCCGGCTGGAACTAACAGTCCCCTGTCTTACCGTTGACATGCAGGGAGCGATTCTCACCGTACCTATGGCGGAATACGGTGGACAAACGGACTATCTGATGACGATAGGCGGAAATTTTGTGTGTGACGGTCAGCAGGTCCCATGCCGGCTTTTGCTGTCTCCCGATATTCGCTCTTTAAACTTTCTGCTGCGAAAGTTGGGGGCATCCAATGGATAATGGACCACAGAAATTGGTGGTTGGGATCGCGGATATGAAAATGGCACAGCGCGGCGGGGAACTGATTACCTATGCGCTTGGCTCCTGCATTGGAATTTGTCTTTATGACCCGGCGGTTCAGTTGGCGGCTTTGATCCACATTATGCTGCCATTGAATATGGAGGCCGGACGGAAAAATCCCATGAAATACGCAGACTCCGGCATTCGCGAAACGTTACGACAAATGGAAGGACAGGGCGGCCTGCGCCCCCGTATTACCGCCAAAATTGCCGGGGGCGCCAGAATGTTTGAGGTCTCCGGCGGCGGCAGTCTTGGGAACATCGGGCAGAGAAATATCGAAAGTGTCCATCTCATCTTAAAGCGAGAAAACATCCGTCTGCTTGCAGAAGACACCGGCGGCACAATCGCACGTACGCTGTCCTTCAACCCCACTACCGGTCAGGGGCGTATCCGATCCTATGGCAAGCCTGAACTGGTGTTTTAGCGTGGAAACAGAAGCTGGTCCGCGGCTGCCACAGAAATCTGGAATCTGGAAATGAGGAAAAGCAATATGGGAAATAAATATATTGTCCGGCAGCCAATTAAAAATTCGGATGGCAAAGTCATTGGCTATGAGATTCTCTATCACGGCGAAAATCAAGCCTACGGCAGTGAAGACACATCCAGCAAGGCAATTGATTTTGCGGCAGCGGATACGATTTATAATTTTCTGACCCAAAACACGGAGAAGTCTCTCAAGGGATCCCTCAGTTTTATGACTTTTACCACAACGCTTTTGATGAAGCGAACGCCGCACCTGTTCGAAAAATCCGAGCTCGTCATTCAGATTGATGACAGTGTGATTATTCACCCCATTGCGATGCACTTGGTTCAACAATATAAAAAAGAAGGCTACCAAATTGCAGTCAATGAATTTCTGTTTGCACCCAGATACCTGTCCTTGATCGGGGAAATTGACTACATCAAGCTGAACTTCAATGCCGCAAAAACCGACGCTACGGTCCATAACATTATCGAAATCGCACACAGCATGGGCAAACAGTGCATTGCAGCCGAAATCTGCAGCGAACAGCTTTACCAGAAGGCGCTGGGCATGGGCGTCGATGCCCTGGAGGGACCCTATGTGGCGGAAAAAATGGCGACAAAGGCCCATACCAGCGGCTACCTGCAAAGCAGCTTCTTCCGTCTCATGGTCGCGGTCACGCGGGATCAGCCGGATATTGAAGAAATTGAACGCATCATTTCCATGGATGCAACCTTGACCTTTGGATTGCTCCGCATGGCTAATTCTGTTGTTTTCGCCCTCCGGCATCGCGCCACGACCATTCGCCAGGCCATTATGACGCTTGGAATTGGGCAGCTGAAGCAGTGGATTTACCTTCTTAGCGCCAGCAATGCCGAAAATGAGATTGACAATGCGTCTGAGGAATTTCTGAAAATGTCGTTTATGCGGGCAACGTTCTGCAGCGAATTAATGAATTATGCCAAAAACATGCCAATCTCCAAGGGCGAGGCTTACTTGCTGGGTATGTTTTCCACCCTGAATTTTCTGATCGATGCACCATTGAAGGATATTCTGTCAGAGGTCCCGGTATCCAATGAAATCAAACAAGCACTGCTCAAGCACGAAGGACCATGCGGCGCTTTGTACGATCTGGTTCTGAGTTATGAGCGGGCAGACTGGAATCGAATCAATGGACTTGCAGAGGCGCTGCGGATTCCCACCAACTTACTGACCAGTCTCTATTTCAACTGCATGGATACGGTTAACAACACTTGGAAACAGCTCTCATCCACGGAATCCAATCATGCAGACCCCAGCCCATCCGAGAAAATTTCAGAAGAGAGCTAGACGGCCATTCGGACAAATCACATTTTGTGCATACTATACCTGGAAATCTTCAGCCTGCGCATACGGAGGGACCTTATGAACGTCACGTTTCAAGATGTAAAAAATTCCTCAGAAATCCGCACCTATATTACCCAAGCCGATGCCTCTCTTACCGCGTTGGGCTTTACTGAACATTCTTTCGCTCACGTCGGAAAATGCGCCGAGGTAGCTGCTCACATCCTGACCGTCCTTGGCTACTCCGAGCGGGAGATTGAATTGGCCAGAGTCGCCGCTTTCATGCACGACATGGGCAACGTAGTGAACCGCCACGGCCATAACATCAGCGGTGCCACCATGGCCTTTCGCATTTTGGATAAAATGGGAATGGATCCTGCAGATGTGGCCGTCGTCATCACCGCCATCGGTCATCACGATGACTCCACCGCCTTTCCGGTCAACGCCATTGCCGCCGCTCTGATTCTGGCGGATAAGACCGATGTGCGCCGCAGCCGGGTACGCAACACCGACATTACCAACTTCGATATCCACGACCGGGTCAACTATGCTGTAGAGCGCTCTGATGTCCTGCTGGACGTCCCGACCAAAACCATTACGCTTTCCCTCTCCATTAATACCCAAGTATGCGCCGTCATGGACTATTTTGAGATTTTCCTTCAGCGGATGGTGCTGTGCCGCAAAGCCGCCGAGTTTTTTCAGCTTCGGTTCCATCTGGAAATTAATGGGCAAGTTTTACTATAATGCGTACGAAACAAAGCCATACGCCTTGAAAGCTAAAGCTTCCAAGGCGTATGGCTTTGTTCCTGTCTTCTGTGATACGGTGTCATTTTCTTGTGTTCTTCCCAGTCTCCACACATAAGGATGGCCCACGGCCCCGTAAAAAAACCATACAGCTTACACATTCTCATGTACAACAAAAATCAACATTTTGATAAGATATGCATATTAAAAATGTCGCAAATTACAACTTTTATTTCTTTTAACAATTCAAGTATGGAAATCTTGTTTAAAATATTGCCTACCTTTCTCTTGCGCTGATACGCAAAAACAGGTATACTGTGAAACAAGAGAGCGGGACCGGGTTTCCCGGCCAATCCCCGCCAGACGGACTGGCACCCATTCACATTATTTAGGAGGAACACAGTATGAAAGTCGCAATTTTCGGCGCCGGCACCATGGGCAGTGGTATCGCTCAGGTTTTTGCAGCTAAGGGTCATGTCGCCCTGATGTATGCCAGCAGCATTGCTTCCGCCCAGCGCCACAAGGACAACCTGTCCAAATCTCTCCAAAAGCGGGTGGAGAAGGGCAAGATGACCCAAGAGGCCAAGGATACTCTGATGGCCAACGTACTTGTGGAAGAGAAGTCCGCCGCCGCTGATGCCGATTTTGTCATCGAGTGTGTCAAAGAAGAGATGGCAACCAAGCGGGAGCTGCTTAATGAGCTGGATGCCATTTGCAAACCCGAAACCATTTTTGCCTCTAACACTTCCTCCCTCTCCATCACGGAGATGGGTCTTGGTCTGAAGCATCCCGTCATCGGCATGCACTTCTTCAATCCCGTGCCCAGCATGAAGCTGATCGAGATCATCCGCGGCGCCAACACCGCCCAGGAAACGTTCGACGCAATCTTTAATCTGTCCAAAGAGATCGGGAAAGACCCCATTGAAGTCGCAGAAGCCCCCGGCTTCGTTGTCAATAAAATCCTCATCCCCATGATCAACGAGGCCATTGGCCTGGTGGAAACTGGCGTCGCCTCTGTGGAGGACATCGATAAGGCCATGCAGTTGGGTGCCAACCATCCCATGGGCCCTCTGGCACTGGGTGACTTTGTCGGCCTGGACGTATGCCTGGCCATTATGGATACTCTTTATTCCGAAACCGGCGACTCCAAGTATCGTCCCGCCCTTCTGCTGAAGAAAATGGTGCGCGGCGGCTTGCTGGGGAAAAAGTCCGGCAAAGGCTTCTACGACTATACCAAATAAACAGCCGTTTTCTTTTGCAATTTAAGCGCCCCGGCATCTATTGGATGCCGGGGCGCTTCGTGCATAACCCCCTCCGTTTTGCAGTATATCAATATCCGCATATTTTAGGATAACTTTCGAGCACTTCGCGTCAAAATAACGTCAAAAAATGTGCATTTTACCAGCTGTGTCCCTCTTGCATTACGGTTGGAATAATGTTATAATTTTAACACGCAAAGCCCCGTTCCACGCTGTGTTTGATAGAGCCCGCAACGACGGGACCGTTCCCGTGTTGCGCTTTTTTCGGGCTTTCTTTGTTAAATTTATAACAAATACTCAATTAAACACAGCCGCACCCACCCCGTATCGTCTGCTCCGATGCCCTGCGTCTCCCCGTCCCGGTCAGGCGGGCCTCGGAAGGCACGAGTGTTTCGATGATTCTCAAGTAAAAAGTTTAGGAGGACTGAAAAATGGATTTTCATCTGACTAGAGAGCAAGAGATGGTCCGCAAAATGTACCGCGAGTTCGCTGAAACCGAGGTCAAGCCCCTGGCTGAGGAGCTAGACGAAGAAGAGCGCTTCCCCATGGAAACGGTGGAGAAAATGGGCAAGCTGGGCATGATGGGCATTTACTTCCCCAAGCAGTACGGCGGAGCAGGCGGCGACGTGCTGTCTTACGCCATGTGCGTGGAGGAGTTGGCCAAGGTATGCGGTACGACCGCGGTTATCGTTTCCGCTCACACCTCTTTGTGCTGCGCCCCCATCTTCGAGCACGGCACCGAGGAACAAAAAATGAAGTATCTGCCTGACCTGCTGTCCGGCAGAAAGATCGGCGCCTTTGGTCTGACTGAGCCCAACGCCGGTACCGATGCCTCCGGCCAGCAGACCATGGCAGTGCTGGACGAGTCCGGCGAGAATTACATTCTGAACGGCTCTAAATGCTTTATCACCAACGGCACTGTGGCAGACACCATTGTGGTCTTTGCCATGACCGACAAGACGCTTGGAAACCACGGCATTTCCGCGTTCATTGTGGAAAAGAGTTTCCCCGGCTTCTCCGTGGGCAAGCACGAGAAGAAGATGGGAATCCGCGGCAGTTCCACCTGCGATCTGATTTTTGAAGACTGCGTCGTGCCTAAGGAGAATCTGCTGGGCAAAGAAGGCCAAGGCTTTAAGGTCGCGATGATGACCCTGGACGGCGGCCGTATCGGAATTGCCGCGCAGGCTTTGGGCCTGGGCGAGGGTGCCGTGGATGAGGCCGTTAAGTACACTAAGGAGCGCGTCCAGTTTAAGAAGCGCCTGTCTCAGTTCCAGAACACCCAGTTCCAGCTGGCCGATATGCACACCAGAATGCAGGCCGCTCAGTATCTGGTCTATGCCGCTGCCTGCAAGAAGCAAAACCATGAGCCATACTCCATGGACTCCGCAATGGCCAAGCTCTTCGCCGCTGAGGCCGCCTCCGACGTGACCCGCCGCGCCGTTCAGCTGTTCGGCGGCTACGGTTACACCCGTGAGTATCCTGTGGAGCGCATGATGCGCGACGCCAAGATCACCGAGATCTACGAGGGTACTTCCGAAGTCCAGCGCATGGTCATTTCCAGCCACCTGGGCGTGAAATAAGTTAGGAGGCAGATTGAAATGAAAATTATTGTTTGTGTCAAGCAGGTCCCCGACACCTCCGGTAAGGTCGCTGTCAATCCCGATGGTACGTTGAACCGTGCCTCCATGGCAGCCATCACCAATCCCGATGACCTGAATGCCATCGAGGCTGCTCTGACCCTCAAGGGACAGACCGGCGCCGAAGTCATCGTCATCTCCATGGGCCCCCCTCCCGCAGAGGGAATGCTGCGTGAGATTCAGGCCCGTGGCGTAGATCGTGCCGTGCTGGTCTCCGGCCGCGAGTTTGGCGGTTCCGACACCTATGCTACTTCCCAGATCCTGGCCGCTGCCATCAACAAGATCGGCATTGAGGACGAGGATATCGTGATGTGCGGACGTCAGGCCATCGACGGCGACACCGCCCAGGTCGGTCCTCAGATTGCTGAGAAGTTGGGACTGCCTCAGGTATCCTACGCCGCCGACATCAAGAAGGACGGCGACACGCTTACCATCAAGCGGATGCTGGAAGACGGGTACATGACCATCAAGGTCAAGACCCCCTGCCTGCTCACCTGCATCAAAGAGCTCAACTGCCCCCGCTATATGAGCGTCGGCGGCGTGTTCGATTGCTACTCCAAGCCCTACGAGGTCTTTGATTACAATACCCTCAAGGACGATCCCCTCATCGATCCCTCCACCATCGGCCTGAAGGGTTCTCCCACCAACATCTTCAAGTCTTTTACTCCCCCCCAGAAGGGCGTGGGTATGATGCTGGAGGGCGCCGACAAGGCCACCTGCGAACAGCTGGCCGGTATCCTGGCTGCCAAGCACCTGATCTGATAGAAGGGAGAATGAAAGACTATGTCTAACTATAACAGTGCTGCAATTGAAGAATTCAACGGCGGCGTATGGGTATTCTGCGAGCAGCGCCAGGGCAAAATGATGCCCACCTCCTATGAGCTGATCTCCGAAGGCCGCAAACTGGCCGACGAGCTGGGCTCCAAGCTGTACGGTCTGCTG
>JAYFPV010000453.1:0-3012 GCA_034927465.1 Lawsonibacter sp. | reverse complement strand
CAATGCCGCCACGGCAGAGGTAAGGTCGGCCTCCAGCGAAGAACTTTCTGCACACGCAAGCATGCTTCGGAAAGAAGTTGGGAATTTTCAGCTAAAGGCTCCAAATGGCGCATTTCAGAGTCTGTAATAAATTCAAGTTTTGATCTTCCTGATAAAGGATTCACGTATCTCCCTAAGTACCACACCTAATCAGGCAAAAACCCGGAATTCTCAAATGAGAATTCCGGGTTTTTGCCTGTATCAGTCTTTTTTCAATAGAGCAGAAAATCTCCGTCCGCTTTGACCCAACATCCCAACGCGTCGGCTCTGTCGCGATGACCTTTTCCATGGCCGCAAACCAACTTCAACTCCAAATATGATCGAACATTTGACACAATCAATCCTACCGTCCCCCGATAATCGGAAAAAGCCCGGCGTTAACCGGGCTTTTTCCTGGGCTGCATGGTGCGAAAGGCCACGATTTTCATCGATGTCCCTGCTTTTGCACCCCGGTCATCTTATGCCTTTGAAATCTGCTTCTTATGCACATACTGGAACACGCCGACGGCTACAATCAGAACAATACCCAGCAAATCCGTAACCGTGCCAGGATACAGCATCATTAAACCGCCAATCGCCACGAGAATGCGTTCGAATACATTCATATTGTCCATCAAATAGCCTTCAACGCCAGCTGCCACGCCAGCCATACCAACAAAACTGGTAATAATGACCTGAATCACCTGAATGACATTTGTGTCAATAAACAGCATAGCCGGATTCAAGGCAAAGATATAAGGGATCAGGAATGCAGCAATTGCCAGACGGGTCGCCTGAAAAGCCGTTTGCATGGGATTGGCTTTTGCAATGGCAGCTCCTGCGTAGGCTGCCAAAGCCACCGGAGGCGTAATATCCGCCACAATGCCGAAATAAAATACGAACATATTTGCCGCAATTGGGTGCATCTGCATACCCGTAATCAAAATGGGCGCACAAGTAGTTGCCATAATGATATAGTTGGCGGTAGTGGGAACGCCCATGCCCAAAATAATGCACGTAACCATCGTGAAAAACAGGGCAATGATCAACTGACCATTCGCAACGCTCACGATAGCAGAGATAAAGACCTGGCCCAAACCGGTCAGAGTCACCACACCGGCAATTACTCCAGCAACACCGCAAGCGATACCAATCGACAGGCAATTGCGGGCGCCGGCCTCTAACGCGGTAAAAAAGCCGTCTACGGTCATCCGATTGTCCTTGTTAAACAGGCTGACCACAATGCACAAGCCGGTCGCAAAAATTGCAGAACGAGCCATGGTACGGCCATTCATGATCATTGCAACCAGAACAACCAGTGGGATGAGCAGATAAATTTTTGGCATCAGCTTCTTTAGCTTTGGCAGTTGCTCACGCGGAATTCCTTTTAGGCCCAACCGCTTGGCTCTCAAATGGACCTGAAGGAAAATTCCTGTAAAATATAGAATTGCGGGAAGAATTGCCCGGACTACGATATCGCTGTATGGAACACCGACCATTTCAGCCATCAGGAAGGCCGCTGCACCCATAATCGGCGGCATAATCTGTCCTCCCGTTGAGGACGCCGCTTCCACTGCCCCAGCAAACTGCGGCGGATATCCGGTGCGTTTCATCATGGGAATGGTAACTGATCCGGTCGTTACGGTATTTCCGACGGAAGATCCGGACACCATGCCACACAGCGCACTGGAGATGACAGCCACTTTAGCCGGGCCGCCGGTGGCTCCACCAGCCACCGCATTGGCGCAGGATATAAAGAAATTACTGATTCCAGTTGCCTCCAGGAAGGCACCGAAGATAATAAACAGGGCGATGTAAGTGGAGCAAACGCCAATAGGGGTTCCAATAATCCCATTTGTGGTATAGAACAGGTCATATACCACACGCTTCAAGGTCTTTCCAGTATAAAAAGCATACAAAATGAAGCAGGACGCAACAATCAGGATCGGTAAGCCCACCACGCGGCGGCAGCACTCAAACAGAATCAGCGCTCCGAGAATTCCTAAAATAATCTCAAATCTGGTAATCCGGGTAGCCCGCATCATCAGACTTTTTTCGTTCATTACAAAATAAAAAAAGGCACCGGAACCGACAATTGCCAAGATAAGGTCATACCATGGGATATAGTTCGGCTTCTGAATGCCGCCTTTTTTTCTCGGAAATACAACAATAACAAACAGAATTACAATGCCAAGGAAAAGGGGGCGGCGAACAGTCTCGCTCCAGTTCGCAAACAAATTCATCCACATAAGAAACAAGCTAAACGCTGCCAAGCAATAGTGGACAATCTTCTTGGAAATTCCCTCCCAAATACGAACGTTTGACTCACGGTCGTATTTTTTCATGATTTGGTCCACATCAGCCTGTATGTTCCGTTTTTCTTCTTCTGGTGCAGTATTGACTGGCTTCTTCTCCAGATCTCCCACAGAAATGCCTCCTCATATACAAAATTGACTGCAAATTGAAAGAAGCTCTGCTCAAACCTTGCTTCCTTGGTTTCTGTCCTCAGCCAAAGCACAAGCATGTTGCTTCTTTATCCTAATCTATCTATTTCTGTCTCCTCTACAAATGCGGGAGTTCATAAGTAATATGCACTTTTGAATTTCTTCCGCACAGGTCTCTCAAACTGATTTCTTTCCCTCCAAGTGAAAGGGTATGATCCGAAACTGTACCTACGAAGATATAAAAATCGGGAATCGTTCGGTCAATTCCTGAGATTACCATTGCCCCGTCCTCCGCATATGACAGCGTTTCCCCCTCATCTAAGTCAAACGGCACACCCGCACCAAAGTCATAATAAACGGTCTTTCTCAGGTAAATTTTTCCGTCTTGGCCGACATCATAGCAATCGGTCACAGGAGTTTTATTTACAGAATGAATGAAGGTAATGGAAAACTCTTCTCCCTGTTTCAGCCGATACCGAGCATATTCCTGCCCGGTATCTCCGTTGCTCAAAACAAGCCATCCCCTAAAATTAAAGAAGAAAGCTGCGGC
>JAYFPV010000098.1:0-6302 GCA_034927465.1 Lawsonibacter sp. | reverse complement strand
TCTTTTGGTGGACGGGTACAACATCCTCTTTGCCTGGGAGGAACTGAAATCTGTCGCCCGACGGGACATTGGCGCCGCCCGGGATATGTTGACGGATATTTTGATAAATTACCAAGGATTTCACCAATGTATTGTCATCCTGGTCTTTGACGCATACAAGGTGAAGGGCAATCCAGGCTCAATCGAGTGGAAAAACGGGATCAATGTCGTCTACACCAAGGAGGCGGAGACCGCCGACGCCTACATTGAAAAGACTACCTACGACTTGAGTCGGGAGCACAGGGTGCGGGTGGCGACCTCCGACGGACTGGAACAGCTGATTATTTTGGGTCACGGGGCTCTGCGTCTGTCGGCCCAAAGCTTTAAGGCGGAGGTGGAGCAGACTCAGGGGGAGATTGCCCGTCTCATCGACCGGCACAACCGGAACGGCAGAGAGCGGAGCGAGCTGCGGCGTACCGCCCGGGTAACGGGAAGCCAAACGGAATAGAAACTCAGACAGTGAATCCACAAAAAAGATTAAATCCAATTGACTGGAGTTAAACAAGCCTCGCCTGTCCATCCAGACAGGCGAGGCTTGTTTAAATCTGTACGGGTTTGGCAGCCGCACGCAAAGACAAAGAAGGAATCCGGTTTGGATGAAGTTTGATATACGCTATTCGAATTGCCTGTTATGACATAAATCTCTCATGTTGACGCTAATCTCACGATACGTTACGTCAGAGGCAAGGACAATTAGATAGTCGCCCGGATTGATTTTTGTATTTCCATTTGGTACGAGGTCGATATCTCCGCGGCGAATTCCAACAACCAAA
The DNA here is from genome assembly GCA_034927465.1 of Lawsonibacter sp. Lineage (GTDB taxonomy): Bacteria > Bacillota > Clostridia > Oscillospirales > Oscillospiraceae > Lawsonibacter. The sequence goes on along the minus strand of JAYFPV010000098.1, from coordinate 5,490 downwards.
ATGCCTTCCGGCCAATCCACCTCTCGGATGTGTTTGTTGCAGACACAGCTGCCAAATTCAACAGGGATTTCCACCATTCCGCCAAGCTTGTCGTTTTTGATCGTTTTCTCATTCGTTTCAATAATGCGCGCCAGCAGGGCCTCATAAATGGGTTCCACGTTGAGAATGTCGGACAAAAACAAAGCGATAAAAGAGCAGGCAGCCACAGGAAGCAAATGAACAAGCGATCCAGTCATCTCCGCCGTGAGCAGAATGCTGGTAACAGGAGCTTTGACTGAGCTGGATAAGGCACCGGCCATTCCGCACACCGCGAAATCAGGAATGAAGCTGGCCGGAAGGCCAAACTGCATGGCCAGCAGTCCAAGCAAGCTGCCGGAAAGGGCGCCGACAGACAAGATCGGCATAAAAATCCCTCCCGGGATACCGCTGCCAAAGCTGGAACAGGTGAAGAAAAATTTCACGGCCAGGCATATGAACAAGGTGACAATACCGGTGTCGGCCGATTCAGCCAGTTCAATCAGATTTGAGCCGCCACCCAGTACCTGAGGCAGAAAAAGGCCGCACGGCAAAGCGATCAGCAGTGCAATGCAGGGACGGACAAACCAAGGAAGCTTGTTGTAGAGAGTTTGAAAGCTCAACAAAGCCTTGTTAATAAGTACTCCGGAAAGGCCGGAAACAATCCCCAGCGGAATCAGCCAAATGTAAAGTTTCTCGGTCATCTGCGGCGTCGTCGAGAAATTCAAGATGGGCTTCAGCCCGAAAAAATACTTTGAGACGATATCGGCGGTCAACGACGCCGTAGTTGCGGTGATCAGAATCAGTCCCGAAAAGCTTCGATGTACCTCCTCCAGCGCGAACACAATACCGGAAAGTGGAGCGTTGAAGGCCGCGGATAACCCGGCGGCAGCCCCGGCAGTCATCAAATAATTCTCTTCCAGTTTGTTTTTGCTTATTTTTTTGGCCAGGGCCTGACTTCCCGAAGCACCAATTTGGATGGAAGGGCCTTCCCGTCCTAACGAAAGGCCGAAAATGGAAGACGCAAAACCGGCCAAATACCGGACAATCAAAACGGAATACCATTTTATGCGCAATCCGTAAATCAATTGGCCTTCTACCTGAGGAATTCCGCTTCCGGAAGCCATTGGTTCAAGGTGGATCAGCCATGCGATCAACAGACCGGCAGCAAGGAGAAATAGAATCCATGGCAAGATCAGCAGCGGATGCAGTTTTAAATAAGCATATAGTTTGATTGCTGCTTCGGTTCCGGATTCAGTTCCAAGCCGGTACAGGACAACCAGCAGGCCGGCGATCAGACCGGACAAGATCCCCTTCAGGGCGATCCGCCACTTGATTTCGTTCATACCGGATAAGATCTTGTAAACTTTTGAATTACTCATCGTTTTCAACGCGTTCACCTACATAATTATAATAAATAAAATATATTATAACAGTTCGGTGAGGAGAATGCACTGTGAATTCAACACAAAAATGAAAAAATAGTGCCGAAATTTTCATTCAAACCCGGCAGAAAATCCATTATGACCGAATTTTCACAAAAAAGGAGGCAGATTTCTCTGCCTTCAAAAAGAGTCTAATCCATGATTTACCAGATTCCCAGCACATGCTGCATCAGAAGGCTGACACAGGCAATGCTGATCCAGCAGCACAGACCAAGCAGAATTGGCTTTCCGCCGCTTTTAACCAGCTTTACGATATTCGTGTTTAGTCCGATGGCAGCCATGGCCATTACGATCAAAAATTTGCTGAGTGTTTTAAATGGGAGAAAAACGCCTGCGGGCACGCCAAGAGAAGTGCAAACGGTTGTGATGATCGACGCCAGCACAAAATAGAGAATAAAAAATGGAAATATTTTTTTGATGTTTATTTTGGAATTGCTTCCGGCTTCTTTTTTGGTTCGGTAAAGGGCCAGCGCGAGTGTAATCGGAATGATGGCCAGCGTTCTGGTCATCTTGACAATAGCCGCGGTTTCCAGTGAGTTTGAACCGTGGATCGCGTCCCACGCCGATGCTGCGGCCGTGACCGACGAGGTGTCGTTGACCGCGGTGCCCGCAAAAAGGCCGAAGCCATAATTGGAAAGCCCAAGAATGCCGCCCAGCGTCGGAAAGATCAGCGCGGCAATGACGTTAAAAAGAAAAATGACGGAAATGGATTGGGCAATTTCTTCATCGTCCGCATCAATCACAGGTGCTGTGGCCGCAATCGCCGAACCGCCACAGATGGAAGAGCCGACGCCGATCAGTACGGAAATTTTGTTTGGTACGTTCATGACCTTGAACGAAACAAAAGAGACAATGAGCGAGGTGCTGATGGTTGAGAGAATGATCGGCAGGGACTGCAGTCCGGTAGAGGCAATGACGGAGAGATTCATGCCGAAGCCAAGAAGAATGACCGCATACTGCAGAATTTTCTTTGATGTAAAGGACACACCCGAATTTACCGTTCCTTTGTGTTTGATCCATACCGTCACGATCATACCAATGAGAATAGAAAACACGGGCCCGCCTACCACAGGGACAAGCTGCCCCAAAAACCACGCAGGAACAGCGATCATCATGCACAACAAAATGCCTGGTGCATTTTTTTTGATCCAGTTCAAAATGTAGCACTTCCTTTCTGCGGTATCATACCACCCTTTTACCAAAAAATAAAATGATAAATTTTAATTGAACCATAAAAATAGCTTATGGTATAGTAAAGGTGGAGGTGGTTCTATGCAAGATTTCAGAATGGAGACATTTTTGACGGTTTGCAGGCTGATGAATTTTACCAACGCGGCAAAGGAACTGAATATCACGCAGCCGGCAGTGTCACAGCATATCCGTTTCATTGAGGAGCATTATCACGTCAAGCTGTTCTATTATGAAGGAAAAAAGCTGCATCTGACCCAGGCTGGAGCACTGCTCCAAAGCGCGTCTACGACCATGCGGCACGATGACATCATCCTGATGGAGCAGATGAAAACCGACCGTGGAATCAAACTTAGCTTTGGTGCAACCCTTACAATAGGAGATTTTGTTCTCCCGAAAAAGCTGGCGGTATTTTTGGAGCGTGAACCGGACGCAAAGATAAGGATGCTGGTGGATAACACCGAGGCACTGCTCAAAAAAATTAATGCGGGTGAATTGGACTTTGCAGTGATCGAAGGATACTTCCGAAAATCGGAATATGAATATAAGGTCTGGTCGCGGCAGCACTACATCGCGGTATGCGGTGGTTCATACACCATGCAGAACCCGGTGAAATCGCTGAACGATCTGTTTGGGGAGCGAATCATCCTTCGGGAGCAGGGTTCCGGGACAAGGGAGATTTTCGAACGGTATATGGCGGAACAAAATTATTCCGTTCTGGATTTCAAAAGCAGGATGGAAATCGGCAGCATTAGCGCAATCAAATCGCTGGTCTCGGCCGGGTGTGGAATTACGTTCCTCTATGAGGCGGCGGTGAAGCCAGAGCTGGAAAGCGGCGCTTTGCGCCGGATTCCGCTTACAAATTTTGAGATTTATAACGATTTCACCATGGTATGGCGAAAGGACAGCATTTTTAACGACCGATATCTGCGGCTGTTTGACGGTTTGCTGTCTAATTAACCGGTTGAGGGAATAGGAAGGTTGACCCGGTTTGCATGATGAACTGTTAGCGGCAGAAGGCTGTGTGGAAGCGAACGCGTCAAATGATTCGGAATAGCGGCAGAATACGCTCCGCTTGTCTAGAGACGGGGAACCTCTCTTGAAACGGTCAAGAAATCAAAACCAATCCCCGCACATTCCCAAACTGAATTGCTCCCTGTCAAGTAGACAGATGAAAAAACAAAAATAGTTTTTCCAGGATCTCAGAAATGGGGTCCTGGTTTTGCTTTAGGCAGCGTCAATCAAGCTGCGGTAATTCACCGGCGCTAACTTTATCCAGTTTGTGCTGGGCCGTTCGTAGTTGTAGTAGAAAATGAATTTACAATCGTTGCTACAAAGTTTCTCGTCAGTATCGAAATGGTTGAGGTAGTACATCTTGCATTTCAGAATACCCCAGAAGCCCTTCATAGGCCCATTGTCAATACATCTACCGACCCGAGACATACTTGGTTGCACCTTCTGCTTATCCAACGTTTCCTTAAACAACTTGCTTGTGTACTGGAATCCACAGTCTACAAGCTTGAGTACAACGAGTACACGCATCCATGCATTTTTGATACTTATTTGTTAGGCTTGTTACGATTCCCATAAAAAACATCCCGGCCCTATCCGATTGGATGGAGGCCGGTACGCTAAGGGCTTTACTTGGCGATTGTGACCGCAATATTCGGTTGTGATGCCCATGTATTCGGTCCTGCTTAATTTGGTAGCGTATTGCTGAATAATCGAATATGATGGGTATGGAGGTGCTACTGTGTTTGAATATATAGTTCAGCCGGGGGACAATCTTTATCGAATTGCGGACTATTTTGATGTCAGTATGCAAGCGATACTGTTAGCCAACCCAGGTTTAGATCCAAATTTTTTATATGTAGGACAGCGAATTCGAATTCCGATCAGTAGAAATCTGTACCAAGCTTATCCTTGGTATTATCTTTTCCCCTATATGTTTATTCGTTACCCAAGGCGTTATTGGAATGATAGACGGCGCTGGCCGCAGAGATGGCGCAGCGACGGCAGAAGCCGTGGTGACGGCATGGGCCGCGGTGGCATGGGCCGCGGTGACGGCATGGGCCGCGGTGACGGTAGAGGTCGCGGTGACGGCGTGGGTCGCGGTGATGGTAGAGGTCGCGGTGGCGGCATGGGTCGCGGTGGCGCTTGGCCCGTTATGGCCAGCTTGGATAATTTGGATGACTTGAATAACATGGACCACGATCAAGACCCATTAATGGGCGGGCAGGATATTAATCAAGAAATGGATGATTTGCCAGATTTGGAGATGGATATACAAGAAGCTGACGATTGGCCATTCATCCCGTTATAAAAATTTTTTGGACAAATATAGCCGGGAGTTCACCGCCAAAAGGTAAGCTCCCGGCTAACATTTTAGGGCCGCATAACGGGAATAACAAAACTGAGAGCTTATAAAAGCAGAATGGGATTTTATCCAACAGCCTCCATTCATTCTGGTTACACAACGATGTGTTTTTGGCGGTTTCACTCTCAGCTCGATTAATTAAGGGACTTGCGTCCATACCGGCGGCGTTTAATATGCTGATCGAGAAGGACATGGGAACCCCGCTTTCCGAATGATGGGGGGCGGGGAATTTTTAACCTGTATGGAATACTTGCAGGGATTGGATGGAGGCCGGGTTTTGTTAGCATTTTACGTTAGCATTTTTGAAAAAATCGATATCATTAAATTTGGCTTGAAAAATCAGTGTATTCGAACTCGCATGATTTTTTAGGCCAAACAAAACATGAGCGGTCAGCAAGCAAATCCTGACCGCTCATGTTTTATTTGATTATTTTGCGGTTTTATTTGCCCATCAGGTTATACAGC
>JAYFPV010000514.1:0-5651 GCA_034927465.1 Lawsonibacter sp. | reverse complement strand
GTAATTTCATCTCTGCAGCCAATCGGCTGGTGTTTCATCAGTACCTTCCGCGTATCGTCATCGAGGTAATACGGGCAATTATACCCCATAAAAACAGGGATAATATGATCGGAAAATTTGAGTGACGGCTTTAACCCTCCATATATGTTTAAACAAATGATCACATATTCTCCGCAATATGTCTCCAATTCGTCATCGGAAATGTATAAGATTTGCTCGGGTGGAATCCCCATACTTTGATATAATTGTTCAACAGCAAATGATTGTATATTATCTCCGATGTTATAATATGGCTTTCTATCCCGTAAATAGGGCACAAATTCTGAATATTTAAAATACAGTACCCCGTATTTCAATTCCGTCCCTCCAAAATATAAATCATGTCCACGGAACAAATGCAATTTTCAAATTGCACTTGCAGAGGATCCGAATCACAGCCTTAGAAATCATTCCAAAAAAAATTCTGCGCTCTGCAGCGCTTGGTTTGCGGTCTTTCCTTTATTACGCGCGCGCCGGTTTCACGATCTCGATATACGATGCAATCATCCGGAATGGCTTCCCGGTAAATCAGTGCGTTCACACCCAATGACACTCTGTTCCCAATGATTCCATCTTCCATGATGGCAGATCCTGCTGAGCAATATAGACCAATGCCGATTGAACTCTGCGGATCTCTGCGGTCGCTTATCGTTACGTTCTGCTTGATTACAAGATAATTATTGTATTTTGCATGCCCCAATACAGACCCAACGGGATGATCAAAAACAAAAATATCCGGCAATTCAATTTTATAGGTAAACCACAATCCATTCAGCGCTCGATTTAGTAAGATTAGTTTATCGCAAATTGGCTTATTATTTGAAATATTCCATAAGCTGTTGGAGAGCCAATATAGAAAAGAGCTGTACTGGTCTGAATGCAGAGGGGAGAAGTATGCTTCTCTGTTTGTGCTGTCTGTGTTGTATCCTCTTATTTTGACGCGGCTAAAACAATATTCCATTCTGTCCAAAGCCAGTGAAAATGCATGGTCAATATCATTCCCGTTCATGGGATAATGATCGGGATAGAAATGCGCAAGCTGGCTTGAAACATATTCTTTTAAGTCGCATGCGGAAAGTGACATCACCATATGGATTCCTCCTTCACCAAGACTCGGGCTTCCTTACAAAACAGCGTCCCTGATGGTTTTTGCCATATAATCCAACATCTCTTCCGTCATGCCGGGGTATACGCCGACCCAGAAGCTGTCATTCATGATTCGATTCGTGTTTTCCAGATCTCCGATCACTCTGTAGCCCTCTCCTGTTTTGCGCATTTCATCAAAGCATGGATGCTTTGTCAGGTTTCCGGCAAACAGCATCCGCGTCTGAACGCCCCTGCGTTCCAGATACCGGACGACACCATCACGCTTCAAGCCCTCACGGCATGTCACAAGGAAGCCAAACCACGACGGCTCCGAACCAGGACACGGCTGAGGAAGGATCAGCCTGTCGTTGGTTTCTTCCAGTGATTTGGATAGATACTCAAAATTGCGTTTTCTCACCGCAGAGAATCCCGGTAGCTTTTTTAACTGTGCACACCCGATGGCAGCCTGCATATCAGTCGCCTTGAGGTTATATCCAAAGTGTGAATACACATACTTATGGTCGTAACCGAGCGGCAGTTCACCGAATTGCCCATCGAATCTGTGTCCGCATAAATTATCCTGCCCGGGCGGACACATACAGTCACGGCCCCAGTCACGAAACGAACGCATTATTTTATGGAGCATCGGGTCACTGGTATAAACCGCGCCCCCTTCCCCCATTGTCATATGGTGTGGAGGATAGAAGCTGCTGGTGCCGATATCGCCGAAGGTGCCGGTGAATCTCTTCTCGCCATTGAGTAAATACCTTGATCCCAGCGCGTCGCAGTTGTCCTCAATGAGCCACAGCTTGTGCTTGGAGCAGAACTCCTTTACAGCTGCTAGATTGAATGGATTGCCCAGCGTGTGCGCCAGCATGACCGCCTTGGTTTTTTCAGAGAGTGCCGTTTCCAGCAGATCCGCGTCAATGTTGTACTGCGGGATGGTAACGTCAACGAAAACGGGCACTGCCCCATACTGGATGCAGGGGGTCACCGTGGTGGGGAAGCCCGCCGCGACGGTAATGACTTCGTCGCCGCGCTGAATCGCCCTGCTGCCCAGCAGTGGGGAGGTAAGCGTCATAAACGCAAGAAGATTGGCCGAGGAGCCCGAATTGACAAGGCTGCAGTAGTGAGTGCCCAGGTAATCGGCCAAACCGCATTCGAATTGAGTGGTATATCTGCCTGCCGTCAGCCAGAACTCCAGCGCACTGTCGGTAAGTGCACACATCTCTTCGCTGTCGTACACCCGGCCCGCATAGGAGATCAAATCCCCCTCGCAGAAGGGCTCTTTCCCATGATATTTGTCGCAGTAATTCTTAACGCAAGCCAGAATTTCATTTCTGGCTTGCCCCTTGGTCATATTTTCAAACATCGGTTACCCCTCTATCAAGCGTTCATGCGTCGATGCAGTCGTATGATAGCTTTTCTGTGTGCATCCACCTATGAATTCCGCTATCTGCGCATCCATACAGGCCCTGACATCGCTGCCGCTTTGCCAGCACTTTGTCCATTCCACCGTTTTTTCCACAGCCTTTTTAAGGTCCCAGCGCGGCTTCCATCCGAAAACTGACTTCAGCTTCGAGCAGTCCAGCTTCAGAAAGGTGGCCTCATGCGGACCGCTGCTATGCGTGCTCATCCATTGCAGTCCACCGCCCCACTGTTCGGTAAAAAGAGTCACAAGGTCACCTGTTGTGACGCAGTCGGCGTCGTCAGGACCGACGTTATAACTGTCAGATAGAGTGAAATCATCATACTGCCCCGCCGCTATCATCAGATATGCAAAAATCGGATCCAGCACATGCTGGTAGGGACGTGTCGAGTGCGGATTGCGGATGAGAATATCCTTCTGTGCCAAAGCGGCCCTCACACAGTCTGGAATGATCCGGTCCGCTGCAAAATCGCCACCTCCAATCACGTTTCCCGCTCTCGCGGTGGATAGGGCGACGTACGTATCCCCAAAAAAGGATTTCTTATAGCAGTGCGTTACAAGCTCGGAACAGGATTTACTGTTGGAGTACGGGTCGTATCCGTCCAAGGGTTCATTTTCCCGGTAGCCCCAAATCCATTCCTTGTTTTCGTACACCTTATCTGTGGTTACGTTCAGGAAAGAACGAACCGTATCGGACTGGCGTACACATTCAAGAAGATTGACCGTCCCCATTACGTTTGTCTCATAGGTACAACGGGGCTCGGCATAGCTTGCGCGCACAATCGGCTGCGCAGCAAGATGCAGCACGTATTCGGGACGTGCCTTTTCAAAGAAGCACTTTAGGTTTTGGTAGTTACGGATATCTCCGATTACCGATTCCATTCCATTGCCGATTCCCGCGATGGTAAATAGCGACGGCTCAGTGGGCGGCTCGAGTGCATAGCCGGTCACGGTTGCACCCGCATTCTGAAGCACCCTGCACAGCCATGCGCCTTTGAAGCCGGTATGGCCGGTAATGAAAACACGTTTTCCTCTGTAGCGTGACAAATCAACCATTCCGTTTCTTCCTCCAACGGTCTGACCATTGGTCAACCGCGATCAGGACATACCGTACACCAACGCTAAGTTCATTCAACTGGTCAAGGCAGCGATCTCCGGAAGTCCATGCCCAGAAGAAAAACTGCCGAGCAAATGTGATTTGCGAATCGCATTTGTCGGCAAAGCCTTGTATCCGGGCAAAGAAAAAGCGCCGTTCCAGTCTTGATGCGGCTGCGCATTTGCTTTGTTCAGCAGACAGAAAACAGAGAAAATGGGATTACTTATCTGAATGCAAAACCGCCCGATTGATATGGAATCTACATGCATCAGCGTGTTCCCAGTTCAGTATATTAGGAAAGTCTGCCTTCTATTCTCACAAATCAAGAAAGCTGTCTGATCCCGAATGCGGCTGCGGCAATCAACTTGCCGCGGAGGGAACGGCTACAGATCGACGATAAAAAGTGATCCCCTGCCGGTCAGGAAACACCGGCTGGGGATCGTCTGTTTTGAACGATCGTTTTTGCTCTGGGGCAGACCTGGATGAATCAACTTGTTCTTGGTCTGGCAGCCGCGGCGAAGCGGTCGGTTCGGCCGGGCCTAATGTTATCTGCAAGATTTTACTCCACGCCCAGTGCTTTAAAATTGGTCACATGATAACGCTCAAGACGGATTCCCTGGTCCGCAAGGCGCTGAATTCCGAGACCGGAGACAGCACCGTACTCCTGATTGCCCAGAGAATCTCTTCCATCATGAATGCCGATCAGATCATCGTGCTGGAGGAAGGCCGGATCGTCGGGAAAGGCAGGCACGATGAGCTGATGGAAACCTGTGAAACCTACCGGGAGATCGCGCTGTCCCAGCTCTCAAAGGAGGAACTCGCATGAGTGAACAAAAGAGTCCCAGAGAAACAACTCCATCGCCTTCCCGCGGGCCCGGCGGGTTCGGAGGTCACGGAGGCCACGGCATGATGATGCCCGGAGAGAAAGCGTCAAATTTCAAGGGAACGATTAAACGGCTTGTCAAATACCTTGGGGTCTATAAGCTCCCTATTCTTGTCTGTTTAGTTTTTTCCACCGCAAGCGCCGTCTTTTCTATCGTCGGGCCGAAAATTCTGGGTCAAGCGACCACCAAGCTGTTTGAGGGAGCGATGGGAAAAATCGCGGGCAGCGGCGTTGGCATGGACTTTTCCGCCATCGCGCGGATTCTGCTCACGCTGGCGTTGCTTTACGTCCTGAGCGCGCTGGCCGGATACATTCAAAGCTGGATCATGGCGGGGGTTTCCGTTAAAATCTCCTACCGGTTCCGCAAGGATATCTCTGAGAAAATCAACCGTCTGCCGCTGAAATATTTCGACGGTGTCAGCCAGGGCGAGCAATCCTCGCCGACCCGAGAATATTGATCCTAGACGAAGCAACTAGCTCGGTCGATACGCGCACCGAAGTGCTGATCCAAAAGGCCATGGACCGTCTGATGAAAGGACGCACAAGCTTCGTCATCACCCACCGTCTTTCCACCATCCGCGACGCGGATTTGATTCTTGTAATGGACGGCGGAGATATTGTGGAGCAGGGTCGTCATGAGGAACTGCTCGATAAGGGCGGCTTCTACGCAAACCTGTACAACTCCCAGTTTGAGATGGCCCAAGCCGGATAACGTCAAATAGGCCACTAAGAGAATGCAATAAAACGGGTAATCATTGTTAGATAGGTCATCACCCACCCAATGCATGACTGAAGTAGAATTCGGATCAGCAAAATCATAATAAAGGCAATAGACGAAAATAAAGCTGCCGCCCATGTATGTCACATGGGCGGCGGCTTCAAATTATTCCATCGTATTTTGCGCTTATGTACCTACAATTGTATTAATAATCTACGCCAGTATAAATACTCTTGTTGGACGTGCTACAATCGCAATGTTTTTATTTTAAGTTTAATACCATGTACAAAATATAGGTTGTATTTCTCCTAATAATTGCGTATACTATAAGCAGAAGGAGGTGTCGGTCATACAGATCAACACAGATAACCTGGTGTCCATCACAGAGGCCAACCAGAAT
>JAYFPV010000086.1:0-7118 GCA_034927465.1 Lawsonibacter sp. | reverse complement strand
TATACCAACGAGGAATTGGACCAAATGCTGGAGGAAAAGGAGCAAGCGGAAAAGGAGCAAGCGGAAAAGGAGCAGGAGGCACTGCAATGAGGATTGTGTTTATGGGCACGCCCGAATTTGCCGTTCCTTCGCTGAACGCTTTGGTTGCGGCCGGACATACGGTCTGCGGCGTGTTCAGCCAGCCGGACAAGCCGGTGGGCCGCCACCAGGGGAAACTCAAGCCGACCCCGGTCAAAGAGTGCGCACTGGCCCATCACATCCCGGTATTCCAGCCAGTTACTCTGCGGGATGGCAGCGCACTGGCCCAGCTGAAAGAGCTTGCACCCGAGCTGATCGTAGTCGCAGCATTCGGTCGTCTTTTACCCCAGGACATTCTGGCCCTGCCGCCATACGGGTGCATCAATGTCCATTCCTCTCTGCTGCCCAAGTACAGAGGCTCTGCGCCCATTCACTGGGCGGTCATCCACGGGGATCAGGAGACTGGCGTTACTATCATGCACATGGCTGCGGAACTGGACGTCGGCGATATCATCGACCAGGTTTCGACCCCCATCGACCCGGATGAGACGGTAGAAACGGTGCACGACCGGCTGGCCGAACTGGGCGGAGCCATTCTGGTCAAGGTGGTGGACCAAATTGCCGCTGGAACCGCTGCACGGACGCCCCAGAATCCGGCGCAGGTCACTTTCGCCCCGATGCTTTCCCGTGATCTGTCTCCCATCGACTGGACCCAGTCGGCCACGGCGATCCACAATAAAATTAGAGGCCTGGTACCATGGCCAGCTACCTCTACCGATGCCTTTTCCGATGAACCAGTCAAGGTCTTCGCTGCGGCGGAGACGGGATCGGATACGAACAAGACTCCAGGGACAGTTTTGGCTGCCGGGAAAGAAGGCATCGACGTGGCCTGCGGAGACGGAAAGGTTCTGCGCATTTTAGAGCTCCAGGCGCCGGGCAGCCGTCGGATGTCCGCGGCCGATTACTTGCGCGGCCATCCGCTGGCTTGAGAGAACGGAACAAACCATCCAACTGATCCGAAAAAAAGGAGGCAGACGATATGGACGCGCGGGAAACGGCAATGCTGTCATTAAACGCCTGTCAGCGGCAGGGCGGGTGGTCCGACGGAACCTTGAAGAAGCATTTGGCAGCCGCCGGGCTGGACAGCCGGGATGCGGCGCTGGCCACCCAGCTGTGCTTTGGTGTGATCCAGAACCAACTGCTGCTGGACTTTTACCTTTCAAAATTGTCCAATACTCCTCTGAAGCGAATGGAGGGGAAGGTGCTCCAGATCCTGCGTCTTGGTGCTTATCAGATGCTATTTTTGGATAAGATTCCGCACAGTGCGGCGGTGAACAGCGCGGTTTCGCTGACCCGCAGTCACTGCAAAAATCCACGCGCCCCTGGAATGGTGAACGGTATCCTGCGCAGTTTGGAGCGCAGCCTGGACCACCTGCCGACCATTCCAGAGAATGACCCTGTGTATTACTGTTCCACGTTATATTCTCACCCGGAATGGCTTGTGCGCGAATTTTGTTCGGTTTTGGGTGCCGAGGAAACTCCCCGCCTTCTCCGGGCTGACAACGAGCAGCCTCCTATGACGATTATGGTGAACACCACCCGCACCACCGCCGCAGAGCTGTGCACCAAGCTGGAACAGCAGCGAGTGGAGTGCCAGCCCCATCCATGGCTGGATAACGGCCTGATTCTATCCAAAACAGGAGATTTGGAGCAGCTGGATGCCTTTCAGCAGGGGTTATTTTATGTTCAGGACCCGGCCTCCAGACTGGCAATCTTAGCCGCCGAGCCAAAGGCCGGCATGAAGGTGCTGGACTGCTGCGCCGCACCGGGCGGAAAATCCTTTGCTGCGGCCATTGCCATGGAAAACCAAGGCTCCGTGCTCTCCTGTGACCTGCATCCCCATAAGAAAACATTGATCCAGGCCGGGGCTCAGCGTCTGGGGTTGGATATTATCACGCCCGCCACCGCAGACGCAAAGGAATTTCACCCCGAGTGGGAAAAGGCCTTTGATCTGGTGCTGGTGGATGCACCATGCTCCGGCTTGGGTGTCATCCGGAAGAAGCCGGACATTCGCTACAAAGACCCCGCCTCTCTGGAGGGGCTGCCGGACATTCAATTGTCTATTCTGAACAATGCCGCACGCTATGTGCGCCCCGGTGGGGTGCTGCTTTACTCCACCTGCACCCTGTTGCACCGGGAGAACGAGGGAGTCGTTGAGACCTTTCTAGATGGATGTCAAGACTATAAGAGGGTCCCTTTTACACTTCCTGGTCCCGTTGGGGAAACGACATGCGGGATGCTGACCCTTTGGCCCCACCGCCATGGAACGGACGGGTTTTTTATTGCGAAACTGAAAAGAGAGTGTGAACCAAGTGGTTGACATAAAATCAATGACCCTCGAGGAACTCACCGCTTGGTTTCAGGAGCGCGGGGAGCCTGCCTTCCGGGCAAAGCAGGTGTTTCGCTGGCTGTATCGGGGGGTCACTTCCTTTGATGAGATGAGCGATCTCTCCAAATCACTGCGGCAGATGCTGAGCGAGACCTGTTTTCTCACCGTTCCAAAGGTGGTTCGAAAGCAGACGTCAAAGTTGGACGGTACGATTAAATATCTTTGGGAACTGAGCGATGGCAATTGCATTGAGACCGTTTTCATGCGCTATGAGCATGGAAACACTGTGTGCATCTCCTGTCAGGTGGGCTGCCGGATGGGCTGTGCGTTTTGCGCCTCAACTTTGGGTGGCAAGATAAGGAACTTGACACCAGCTGAAATGATTGATCAAGTGCTCTTTACCCAGAAAGACAGCGGCCAGCTGATTTCCAATCTTGTTCTGATGGGAATTGGCGAGCCACTGGATAATTTTGACACGGTAATGAAGTTCCTTACCCTGGTTAACCATCCGGATGGGATGAACATTGGAATGCGGCATATTTCACTGTCTACCTGCGGTTTGGTTGAGAAAATTGACAAACTGGCCCAGCGTGGGTTACAATTAACATTGTCTGTTTCGCTTCATGCCCCGGATGACGAAACGCGGTCCAGGATCATGCCGGTGAATCGTTCCTACGGAGTGGAAGCACTGATGGCTGCCTGCCGTCGCTATTTTCAGACGACCGGGCGGCGGATTTCCTATGAATAGGCCATGATCGTTGGGGTCAACGACTCTGATTGGCAGGCCGATCTTTTGGCCAGCCTGCTGAAGGGCACCCCGGGTCATGTAAATTTAATTCCGCTCAACAACGTAGAAGAGAGTCCTCTGAAGCCCAGCCGGCGGGTTGCGACGTTTCAGAAGCGGCTGGAACACCATGGAGTGACGGTTACCGTCCGGCGGAGGCTGGGCGGGGATATTGATGCCTCCTGTGGTCAGCTGCGCCGCAAGGCGATGACCGAACAGGGCATGTAGATCGTCTGAACAGCGGATCTGTCACCAGCGCCGGAATTCCGGCAGAAAAGAGGAAGATGTTCCATGCAAATATGGGGGATCACCCACCGAGGCACGGTTCGGCAGCAAAATCAGGATGCCTATGCCATGCAGCGGTTGGAGGATGGCCGTTTGATCGCGGTGGTCTGTGATGGAATGGGCGGTGCCCGGGCTGGAAATGTGGCCAGCACCATGGCAGTGGAACGGTTTATGGAAACATTCCGAATGCAGGATGGTGAACAAGACCAGGAGCGAATGCAAATGGCTGCAGCCAGGGCAAACGAGGAGATATTTCAGCGGGCGACCACGGACCCCGATTGCTCCGGAATGGGGACCACTTTGGTGGCGGCGTTGGCGGGGAAGGAAGAGGCGGTCATTCTCAACGAGGGAGACAGCCGGGCCTACCACATCAATGAAGACGGGATTGTTTTGATTACCCGGGACCATTCGCTGGTGGAGGATATGGTGGAACGGGGAGAGCTGACCAGGGAAGAAGCTCGCACCCACCCCCACAAGAACCTCATTACCCGCGCGCTGGGTGCCGAACCGGCTTTATTGGCCGACTGTTTCCGCCAACCCGTGGCCCCTGGGGACTATTTGCTGCTGTGTACCGACGGATTGAGCAATATCGTCACCGACCAGGAAATCCTCTATGAGGTAATCCATGGAGGCGAGGATGAGGCCTGCTGCCAGCGGCTGCTGGAGATCGCACTGCACCGGGGCGCTTCGGACAATGTAACTGTGGTAATGATCCACTGTTGAACCCACCTAACGATGCTGACACGAGAAGGAGGCGATTTACCATGGACGAATACATCGGTAAATTACTCGATAACCGATACGAGATTCTGGAGATTATTGGGACCGGCGGGATGGCCAGGGTATATAAGGCCCGTTGTCATCGCCTGAACCGACTGGTGGCGATTAAGATCCTGAGAGAAGATCTGGCTCAGGACGCCGAATTCCGGCGCCGGTTCCATGATGAATCCCAGGCTGTTGCCATGCTTTCCCACCCGAATATTGTGGCTGTGTATGATGTGAGCCGCTCCTCCGAGCTGGAGTACATTGTAATGGAACTGATTGACGGGATTACTCTGAAGCAGTACATGCAGAAGAAGGGAAACAAGCTCAACTGGCGGGAGGCGCTCCACTTTATTACCCAAATTATCAAGGCACTTGGCCACGCGCACAGCCGGGGCATAATTCACCGGGACATCAAACCACACAACGTGATGGTTCTTCGAGACGGCAGCGTCAAAGTTGCCGATTTTGGCATTGCCAGGGTGGCCTCCGGCGGTCACAGCACCTTGACACAGGAAGCCCTGGGCTCCGTCCACTATATTTCGCCGGAACAGGCCCGCGGCAGCCATATTGATGCCAGGTCCGATCTTTATTCCGCCGGTGTGGTTCTCTATGAAATGATAACCGGACGCCTCCCGTTTGAGGGTGATACTCCGGTTTCCGTGGCCATTCAGCATATCAATTCCATTCCGCTGTCTCCCCGCGAGATTGATCCATCCATTCCGGAGGCATTGGAAAAAATTACAATGCGGGCTATGGCGCCCAACCCAGATAATCGCTATTTTTGCGCGGATGAAATGTTAGCCGATCTAGAGGAGTTCCGGAAAAATCCAAATATTAATTTTGACTACAGTGTCAATGAATTTTCGCCAGAGAAGGATCCGGGCGAGGACAAGACCCGGATTCGTTCGGTTACCCTTGTTCACAGTGGAGGAGAGGGAAAAGAGCGGGGCCGGACCAGTTATTCCCCCAGTCGTTACCCGTCCCGCTACGAGGAAGAAGCGGAAGACGACCGCAGAGGAGGGTCCCCCTGGGTGATGACAGCTTCTGTGGCGGCCATACTTCTGTTTGTGATCGCTGTATTTTATTTCCTGTACCGAACCTTCTTCACGGGCATGTTTGCGCCGGCCGAAACGTATACGGTTCCGAAGTTGGTTGGACAGAGCTACGACGAGGTAAGTCAGAACACGGACCTGCTGCAGAATCATTTTACAGTCGTGCTTGGAGAAACCGTGGCCGACGATGCCGAGGCTGGTAAGATTATCAACCAGGACCCGGCTGCCGACAGCAAGGTAGGGGAAGCGACTACTGAGATTACGGTGACCGTCAGTGCCGGCCCGGAAGTGGTCTATATGACGGACCTGTACAATATGGAATACCGGGCAGCATACCTGGAAGTTGAGCGGCTTGGCCTGAAAAACACCACACCGACCTATGAAAATAACGATACAGTGGCAAAAAACCACGTGATTTCCTTTACTCCCCTGGTGGATACGCCTCTTGCGCCGGAAACCGAAGTGCAGATCGTGGTCAGCCTTGGACCGGAGACGAAGACGGTACCCCTGCCCAGCCTGGTTACTTTGACGCAGGATGATGCGGAAAGCAAGCTCAAGCTGATGAATCTGGAGGCAGGTACTATCACTCAAGTGTGGAGCGATACCATCGAGGCTGGGAAAGTGGTATCCCAGTATCCGGTTGCTACAACGGTAGTGGATGAAGGGTCGAAAGTGAATCTGGAAATCAGTAAGGGACCGGATCCCAGCGCTCAGCCGAAAGAGGTTACCCTTACCATGGAAATCCCATTGCCTAACACCGGTTCGGTGGTCAATGTCCAGGTGATGATGGATGGGTCGGTGATCTACCAGGAAAACGCGGACACCGCGATGAAAAGCTCGGTGAGCTTTTCGGTGACAGCCAGCGGAACCAAGACGCTGTCCATTTACATGGATGGTGTCCTGACCGACACGATGGTAAAGGAATTTAAATGAGCGAAGGAACAATTATGAAGGCGATCAGCGGCTTCTATTCGGTGGACGACGGCCAGACCATTACGGTCTGCCGTGGCCGTGGGAAACTGCGCCATGAGAAGGTCACGCCTCTGGTTGGGGACCGGGTCCGGTTTACCGACTTGGGCGACGGCAGCGGAGCTTTGGATGAGATTTTTCCGCGAAAAAACGAATTCTATCGTCCCGCGGTGGCAAACATCGACCAGCTAGTGGTGATTGCATCGGAAGCCACTCCGGTGACTGACCCGTTTCTGATCGATCGAGTGGTGGCCATTGCGGAGGGTCGGCATTGTGAATGCATCATCTGCATTAACAAGTGTGATTTGGTTTCCGGAGATGCGCTGGCGCAGATTTACGAGGCCGCAGGATTTCCCACCCTTCGTGTCAGTGCGGAAACAGGGGACGGAATCCAAACACTGAAAGAATTGATCGCTGGAAAGATTTCTGCCTTTACAGGAAACTCCGGCGTTGGAAAATCCAGCCTTTTAAACGCTATAGCGCCGGAGGTTTCTCTGGCCACGGGGGACGTCAGTGAGAGGCTTGGCCGGGGCAGGCATACCACTCGCCATGTGGAACTGTTCCGCCTTTCTTGCGGGGCAGTGGTGGCAGATACCCCCGGATTCTCCTCCTTTGATGTGGATCGGATGGAACTGATGCGAAAGGAAGAGCTGCAGCACTGTTTCCGGGAGTTTGCCCCCTATTTGAATCAATGCCGTTTTCAAAACTGTGTTCATATTAAGGAGACGGGGTGCGCGGTTCTGGATGCTCTGAAGCAGAAACAGATCCAGCCAACCCGGCATCAGAGCTATGTTCGCCTATACGAACAGGCCAAGGCCATTCCAGATTGGGAACAGCGTGACCGCTGATTGAAATT
>JAYFPV010000466.1:0-2013 GCA_034927465.1 Lawsonibacter sp. | reverse complement strand
TGCCGCGCATACTTTACGGTGGTTGCCGCGCCGAACGACGTCACGGACGTTCAGAACTGGGCCGACGAGCAGGGGTATGTCGACTTGATGGACAAGCGCGGCGAAGTGCTGGTGGTTTTGGAGCCGTCCGACGCTGCGGCTGGCTGGCAGGATTTGACCTCTGAGCTTGCTTATGTCACGGCGGCCATGCAGTTTGTTTCTGCCGGAAAAAACAGCAGCAACGTGGCGCTGTTTACCAACTATAGCACGTTCTATTTGGTTGGTTATGGTGCAGGCGCGGCTCCTCTGGAGGCCTGGGCCGCTGAAAACCCCATCCTGGTGGGCAGCCAGGCCTATCTTGACGGTGTAAGCGCCGGGACCGAATATCTGACAACGGTTGGCACCAAAACATATGACGGCACCAATACCGGAGGCTATGACCCCGGCATTTCGGATGTGGACGAGTTCAAGCAGGTTTTGGGTGCCCACGGTTATGCCTCCGAGCTGATCGCCCGCAAAGACGTGCCGGTGCCCACCTGGTTTGTGGGCTACGCATCCAACGACCCGAGCCTGGCCTACTGGAAAAACGCCAACGACTGCGAGGTCACTGCGGTTGGCGATGTTTACTGGCAGGCCAAAGATTCCAACGCCTTCCAGACGGAATATGCAAACAGCTACACCGCGGAAGACCACGGGATTTCCCAGGTAAAGGTATCAGACAACCAAACTGTGACCGCGGACGATCTGGCGGGGTTCTTATATCGGTATACCCGCTATAACGTCCCCTTTGCCTACAGCAATCACCTGAGCGAGCGCCAGGATTATGCGACGATTCGCGTCGCCGCGCAGGCGGCCGCGCAGAGCGCCGACTATCTCAGTGCTGGGCAGAAGAAAACGTACGATCAATCCGTTACCTCCGACGCCGGTAAGACTTATGACAGCTATTATGTACTGGCCCGGGAGCAGGGACCGGTGGGTCAGGGCAAAGTGGAGTCCGGCATTCTCGCCTTCTCCTACGACGATGGGGACGAGACTCTGGATGCCAGAGAATACCTAATGTATATCCCGGACAGCGCCGTGGGCCATAAAGCCCCAATTGTCTTCCAATTCCCCGGCAACACCCAGAGCGTCGCCGTGGGCTTTGACTCCACCCAGTGGTGGCGTGTTGCCAATGACAATGGTGTCATTGTGGTCATTCTCAGCGAGGCATACAACAATGGAGTGGCCCTGACCTGGAAAAACTCCGATATGGCGTATCGTGCGGTAAGGGATATGCTGGAGAAGGACTCCAACATCTCCATTGACTGGACCCGCGTTTATGGTTCCGGTCATTCTCTGGGATCAAAGGAAGTTCAAACCTTTGTACAGAGCCACCCGGATTTCTTTGCTGCGGTTGGATCCACCTCTTTCGGCAGCAGCGGCGGCACTTCCACCTACCAGCCCGTTCCCACCATGCTGCTTACCGGGCAGAGCGACCTGCCATTCCTGATGAATAACTTGTGGACCTCCGACAGCTTGAAGTCCTGGTTCAACTATCTTGCGGAAGCCAACGGGCTGAAGGTCACCGAGGCAACCAGTACCAATTCTGATACAAAGAATGAGCCAACCACCAAAGGCAATCGCACCTGGACCTACACCTGGAACAACTCCCAGGATATTCCCATGGTGGTCTGGGGCCAGACCTATATGCGTGAACACAACTGTTACCCTGCCGAGATTCCGATGTTTTGGAATTTCATCTCCCATTACAAGCTGGAGACGAATGGTACCCGCGATTATAGTGCATCTGCGTTTGCAACGAGTGACAACCAGCAGATTGCGGTTCCCGACGTATCCAGAGGCGAGGCAGCTCAGAAATTCTACGATTACTTCAACTGGTCCCACCGGGATGAGTACAACGACATCTGGGCCCCCGACATGCTTCACTTCAATGACGTGAAGAAGGGCGACAGCAACTGGATGGCCATCGAGTGCGCGCTTCAGCAGGGCGTCATCAGCGTTGGTACCGGCAATTACAACCCCACGGCTAACCTG
>JAYFPV010000408.1:0-1870 GCA_034927465.1 Lawsonibacter sp. | reverse complement strand
CGCCTCTTCCAGCCGTGCCGCCGATAAAAGCGCCAGCTCAAAGGTAATTCTGGCTGACTGACTCTCCTTCATTTTCATATCGGCGTCCACCAGGTCTCTGAGCATCTGTAACAGACGCCGGCGGGGGATATCAGACGAACCTTGCGGTTTTAAACTTTCCAAAAGTTCTTCACGCAAATATTCCAGCAATTGCAGCAAGATCTGCCGCAAATCTTTTCCCTCGTTGACCAGTGTGTCCACCAAAGAAATCATCGTCGCCGTGTCCTGTTCGGAAACGGCACAAGCCAATTGCCGCACAATGAGGTCGTCCGCGCTGCCTAAAATTTCACGGACAGTCGCCGCTTCTACAGCGCCTTCACCGCTGGTGAGACATTGATCCAATAAACCGATGGCATCGCGCAGCCCGCCGGAAGCACGCCGGGCAATGAGCTGCAGCGCTTCCTCGGAAACCAGGAGATGCTCTTTTTCTGCAATACCCTTCAAACATTCTATGATATCGCCTTGGCTGATCCGGTGAAAATCAAAACGCTGGCAGCGGGATAGAACCGTAGGCAACACCTGATGAGGTTCGGTGGTTGCCAAAATAAAAATCGTGTGTTTCGGCGGTTCCTCCAAGGTTTTCAGCAAGGCGTTAAAAGCCTCATTGGTGAGCATGTGTACTTCATCAATAATATATACTTTGTATTTCTCCTGGGCGGGCGTATACTTCACACCATCCCTTAAGTCACGCATCTTGTCAATGCCTCGATTGGAAGCGGCGTCGATCTCAATAATATCCAAGCTTTGACCGCCCAAGATCCTGTCGCAGGCTTCGCAATGTCCGCAGGGCTCGCCGTCCTCCCGGGGGCAAAGACAGTTGACCGCCCGGGCCATAATGTGAGCCGTGCTGGTCTTCCCCGTGCCCCGCGGCCCGCAAAACAAATAAGCATGCACCACACGATCCTGGCAAAGAGCATTTCGCAGGGTAGTGGCAATATGCTGCTGTCCTACCAGATCTCCGAAGAAGCGGGGACGGTATTTTCGGTATAAAGCTGTATAATGCATACACAACCACCGCCCTTTCTTTTATACAGATTCAGTATATTTAGGCAATTTTTATAAAAATTTCGGCACACAACAAATATTATTAGTTCCACAAATATTCCTGTTTTCCTGCAATTATTCTAATTTTTACCGCGTTTTAACAAAAAATAGCCAACGAAGCTCCTCAAGGGTGCCTGCGTCGGCTGCTATTTGAAAATTATACATTAATATTCATAATCCAGACTATAAAATACAAAATAATTGCCGTACACCCACTCTCGAACACAATTCTCCAGGCGTAACCCAAACAGTTAACTCAAACCAGGCGCTCCTGCGGCGCCCAAGCTGAAACCGCTTACCGCTGCTTCCTTCCGGACCTGACGGGGTTCACAGCTGCTTGCCGCGCAGGACCCAGCTCTCATAGCCACTTATTTGGGGCAGACCCTACAGAACCGGCCCTGAAGCGGGGATTCAACCCCCCTATAGCGGATTGAGGGTTACAAGGCTCCGCTACCGCCCCGTCTAGTACGGCAAATCTACCAACAAATCATCCTCTTCTATGATAAACAACCAAACGCGCCCTGTCAATGGATAATTCTTCGTATGGAAACTTTCTGTACTTTTTTGTATCCGGAAACAAAATCATTTCCATATTATTATTTATATATAATTATTTTTTAAAACTCTAATATTTTGTACAAATTTTTCCTTTTCCATAACCTGCTTTTCACTTTCCCATCACAAACCCATGATAGAATGAAAAAAATATCAAAAGGCAGGTGGCACATGTGGGGAAGTCTACGATATTGGTCGCGGATGACGAAGCCCGAATCAGAAGGCTTGTAGG
>JAYFPV010000414.1:0-7110 GCA_034927465.1 Lawsonibacter sp. | reverse complement strand
ATTTACCAAAACGGACGCTATGTCATTGACTTTGAAGATTTGGAGCGGCGGGCAGCGGATCCCCGTGCCAAGCTGATGATTGTCTCGAGCCCTCATAACCCCGTGGGTCGTGTGTGGACTCCGGAAGAGCTGCTGCGGATTGCCACCATCTGCGCGGAGAACAACGTGGTGGTCATTTGCGACGAGATCCATTCCGACCTGATGCTCTATGGCAGCAAGCATACTCCCATGGGTATGTTAGGCGATGAGAGGATCCGTAGAAACATTATTACCTGCTACGCCCCGTCCAAAACCTTTAATATCGCCGGTCTGCGCGGGAGCTCCATTGTGGTGCCCGATCCCGCCCTACGTAAAATTCTGAACGACCAATTCAAAATGAACCGCAGCATCCAGCAAAATGTTTTTGCGGTTCCGGCTTATGTTGCGGCCTACACCCAGTGTGAGGATTATCTGGAACAGCTGCTGGCCTATCTGGAAAAGAACGTGGACTTCCTGCGTGGCTATTTGCGGGAGAATATGCCCAAGATCCGGCTGGTGGAGCCGGAGTCCACCTATCTAATGTGGCTGGACTGCACGGAGCTGGGCATCAGCGGCGACGAACTTGCCGACTTTGTGATTCGCCAGTGTGGCGTTGCCGTTAGCCGGGGCGACGGATTTGGAGAGGAGGGAAAACACTTCATCCGCCTGAATATCGGCTGCCCCACCGCCGTACTGAAGCAGGGACTGGATCAAATCCTAGCCCAGTACAAACAGCGTTTTTAAGAAACAACACAGGTTTACTGCCATTAAATTGCGGGAGGGAAAAAGATGCCAATCATTTGTGCGGAGGAACAGTTTCCAAATCTTGTGTTCCAGACCTACCGGGGAGAGACCAAAAGCGTAGCCGATGTGGTGCGGACCAAACGGCATACTGTGTTTTGGGTAATGCGGTTTATCGGGTGCCGATTCTGCCAGTACGATATTGAAATGCTGGAAGAGGAATACTGTAAATTCACCGATATGGACACCCAAGTATTTGTGGTGCTGCAAAGCAGCGCTGCGTCCATTAACGGTCTCAAGGGGCAGCTGCAGGTGCCCTTTGACGTGATCTGCGACACGAACCACACGTTTTACAAGGAACTGGATATCAGAGCTACGGCCACAAAAGAGGATCGGATGCCAAAAACCGAGGAGGGCCTGGCCAAGCTTATGGCCAAACAGGCTGACGTACGTACAAAAGACTATCAACGGCAGACCGGAGAAGGA
This sequence comes from Lawsonibacter sp., assembly GCA_034927465.1. Classification (GTDB taxonomy): domain Bacteria; phylum Bacillota; class Clostridia; order Oscillospirales; family Oscillospiraceae; genus Lawsonibacter. Next base: position 5,865 of record JAYFPV010000414.1, on the reverse strand, counting down.
GAAGCACAGCAGCTTCCGGCGCTGTTTATCGTCGGGCCGGATTGCAAGGTCGAATATGCCCATTATGCCGTTAACAGCATTGATATTCCGGAAATGGACGAGTTGCTCCGGCTGATTAGCGAATGAAATGGACAAGGGTTATGCGTGAAAAAAGAGTACCAGTCTCTTTTAAAAAATAAGTGGAGGTAGAACGATGAAAAAGTTTGCAGCACTGATTCTCAGCACGCTGATGGTAGTCTCTCTGGCTGCCTGTGGCACCAAAGCGTCCACCCCTAGCACACCCTCGTCCGCATCCGGCGCGGCATCCGGCGCGGCAACAGAACTGGCCTTTCCCGAGAAAGACATTACGATTATTGTCCCCTTTGACGCAGGCGGCGGAAACGACATTCTGGCTCGTGTCATTGCCAAGGTAGCGATGGAGAACAACTATTTTAAGGGTGCAAACCTGGTGGTCGAGAACCAGCCCGGCGGTGGCGGCGCCATTGGCCAGGCCTATGTGGCGAACACCGCCGCGGCAGACGGCTACACCCTTTTGACCTACACCGCATCTGTTATCACAAACCCGATTTTGAAGGACGTGCCCTTCAGCGTGGATGATTTCAAGATCATCAACTGCTGTAACTCTGACCCCGCAGTTCTCATCGCCCGACCCGACGCGCCTTTTGACGATTTGGCCGGCCTGCTGGAGTACGCCAAAACCAACAAGCTGATCATCAACGACTCGGGCTTTGGTACCTCCAGCCATATCCGTACGCTGGATTGGACGTCTAAATTGGGCAAGCAGACCGGTACCGAGATTAAATATGAGAGCATCCACTGTGACTCTGGCTCCGTTCAGGTCTCCGAGCTGATGGGCGGCCATGCTGACGTGACCTGTCTGACCGTGGGCGAGTGCGCCGATTCCATTCTGGATGGCTCCATCAAGGCGATTGCCATCATGTCCGCCGAGCGCAACGAGAATCTGCCCGACGTACCCACCTTCGCCGAACTGGGTTACGCTGACTTTATCGACGGTGCCGACCGCGCCATCGCCTGCTCCAAGAACGTGCCCGACGACGTCTATAACTATCTGGGAGAGGAATTTAACAAACTGTGTGGCAGCGACGAGTTTGTCAAGGCCATGAAGGATGCCAAGCTGGCTCCCGCCAACGAGGCGCCCGAGGAATATCAAAAGTTTATTGATAAAAAGTTTGAATTGGTTTCCAGTCTGAAGGATTTCCTGCTGGCAGGCGAAAAATAAGTGTTCCATTCTTGATTACGTCTATCAAGAGGCTGCGGCAGACAGCGTTGCCTGCCGTAGCCTTTTATTCAGCCGGAGAGGTGAAAGCATGTCTAAAAATAAAATGATCGAGTTACTCTGTCCCTTGCTGTTTTTGTCGTTTGGAATTTACATCCGCATTTCCGCTCTGTCAATGTCGAGGCGCGATGCCACATTCCCCAACCTGGTTGCCTACATTGTTATTGCAGTCAGCATTATTCAGCTTGTAATGGATATGCGCAAAAGTGAACACAAGGCTCGGTTCAAAAACGTAAATTTTTTAAAGCTGGCCGAGTGTATTGGGGCTATGCTGCTATATGTGGTGCTGCTGAAGAAGATCGGCTTTCTCGTCGATACCTTCCTGCTGACTTCCTACACTATGTATGCACTGGAGTACCGGAAGTATAAGGTGCTGTTCATCGCTGCGGCAATCATCACAGCGGTCATTTTCCTAGTGTTCCGGGTACTGCTACACGTGCCTCTGCCCACCATCTGGCTGTAAGGAGGAATAAGAACGATGGAAAATATTTTGCTCGGCTTACAGCAGCTTGCAAATCCAGTGGTGTTTCTGGCCCTGGTGGGTGGTGTGCTGCTGGGACTGTCTGTCGGCGCTCTGCCCGGACTGAACGACTCCATTACAATTGCGGTACTGATTCCCGTTACCTTTGGCATGGATGCCAAGATTGCCATGGCGCTGCTGGTTGGAATTTACGTAGCCTCTGCCTGCGGCGGTTCCATCCCCGCTGTTTTGTTGGAGATTCCCGGCACGGCCTCGGCTATGGTGACGGCTTACGACGGCTATCGGCTCCGCCAGCAGGGACACGGACTGGAAGCGCTGAGTATTTGTATGACCAGCTCGGTATTTGGCGGTATCTCCAGCGCACTGGTTTTGCTGTTTGCCGCACCCGTTCTGGCCTCTTTCGCGCTGAAGTTCGGCCCGCCGGAGTATTTTATGCTGGCGGTGCTGGGCATCAGCACCGTGATCGGCATGGCGGGCAAAGACTGCTGGAAGCACTTTTTGTCCATGGGCTTCGGACTATGGCTGTCCTTCATCGGCGTCAGCGGCTCTACCGGGGCCACCCGTTTTACCTTCGGATCCATGAGCTTGATGGACGGTATTCCGCTGGTGCCTCGTATGATCGGTCTGTTTGGTATCCTTTCCGTGCTGAAGATCGCAGAAAAGGTTGGCCAAGGGCAGGACGGCTGGAATGCCGAAATGATTGATAAAGCGGAAAGCGAAGTCCATGCCCATCAGGAGGATAAGGTAGCCTTTCTGAAGCCGGCCATGTGCAAACGGCTGCTGCCCACCTGGCTACGGGCCTCTGCCATCGGCAACATATTGGGCTGTATGCCCGGTGCGGGCATGACAATGGCTATTTTCACGGCCTATGATGTGGAGAAGAAGATGCATCCGGAGAAGGAATTCGGCACCGGCGTTATCGAGGGCATTGCTGCCCCCGAGGCTGCGAACAACGCTGTTGTGGCAAGCTCTATGGTGCCGCTGCTGTCTTTGGGTATTCCCGGCAACTCCACCTCCGCCCTGTTCGTGGGCGCACTGACCATCCACGGTTTGGTGGCTGGCCCGACCCTGTTTACCAAGAATCCGGACACGGCCTACCTCATTATCATGGCCTTCTTGGTGGGCAATATTTTAATGCTGCCGATGGCTTTGGCCTTTTGCAAGTATCTGGCGGCTCAGATCCTGAAAATTAACCCTACCGTTCTGTCTGCGGCGATTCTGGGTCTGTGTGTTACCGGCTCCTTCGCATACAAGAACAACCCATTCCACATCGGCGTAGCTATCGCCTTCGGCGTGATTGGCTATCTGTTCTACAAGTTCAGTGTTCCAACTGCACCCTTTATCCTGGCCAGCATTCTGGGTACCATGATGGAGTCCAACTATATGAACAGCCTTGCCTATACCGGCTCGCCCATGATCTTCCTTCAGAGACCCATCAGTCTGGTTCTGTTTGTCGTCTCTATGATCTTCATCGTGTGGCCTTGGTTGGCGCCTGTGCTCAATAAAATCGGCAAAATGATTAAAAAACGCGTTTAATCGCAGGCATTCCCGACTCCCCCTTACCGCCTGCCGGAAAGGGGGAGTCGTCCCTTTCGTTGGAGACGGAGCAATTAGCTGAACTACAATTCAATAAAATTTTGGAGGGTTTTCCGATGCAACTAATTCAACAACCCGTTTGTCTGGGTGCAAATGGGCCCGAGAGTATCACGGAGCCTGAAGCGCTTCTGCAGGGCCGCAGCGGAACCATCGCATATCAAATTCTCAACGCCCACAACACCGCACCTGCAGGCGGACAGATGAAGCTGAAATTCGATTCTCTTATTTCCCACGATATTACTTATGTGGGCGTGATCCAGACAGCCAGGGCCAGCGGACTCAAGGAGTTTCCGCTGCCCTATGTGCTAACCAACTGCCACAACAGCCTGTGCGCCGTGGGCGGCACCATTAACCGTGATGATCACATGTTTGGTATGTCCGCCTGCGAAAAATACGGCGGCATCTTTGTCCCTGCCAACCAGTCCGTTATCCACTCCTACGCCCGGGAAGTTCTCAGTGGCTGCGGACGGATGGTTCTGGGTTCTGACAGCCACACTCGTTACGGTGCGCTGGGTACGCTTGGTGTGGGCGAGGGCGGTGGGGAGCTGGTCAAGCAACTGCTTAGTCGTACCTACGACATTGACTGTCCCCCCGTCATTGCCGTGTGGCTTACCGGAAAACCCCGCCACGGTGTGGGCCCGCAAGACCTTGCGCTGGCGCTGGTGTCTGCTGTGTTTGCCAACGGCTTTGTGAAAAATAAGGTTCTTGAGTTTGTAGGACCCGGCGTAACAAATCTCTCCATCGACTATCGTAACGGCGTGGATGTGATGACCACCGAGACCACTTGCCTGACCTCGGTCTGGCAGACCGACGACAAGGTGCGCGAGTTCTTTGAAGTACACGGGCGTCCTGAAGAATACCGTCAGTTGATGCCAGAGGATGGGGCCTGCTATGACGGTGCTATCCTGATTGACTTGGATGCGATCGAGCCCATGATTGCCTTCCCGTTCCATCCCAGTAACGCATACTCCATCCGGGAGTTTTACGAAAATCCAGAGGATATTTTGACTGAGGTGGAGAAGAACGCCCAAAAGCAGATTGCCAATCCCCTGCTGCATCTGGATTTGAGAAGTAAGCTGCAAGGTGGCCGCTTCCGGGTGGATCAGGCGGATATCGCCGGCTGCTCTGGCGGCAGCTTTGAAAATTTAGTTCACGCGGCACGTATCATGGATGGTCACGCCATCCCCAACGAGTTTTTCACCATGAGTATTTACCCCGCCAGTAACCCTGTATTGATGGAATTGCTGCGCACCGGCAACATACAAAAGATGATTTCTGCCGGTGCCATTCTCAAGTCTGCTTTCTGCGGTCCCTGCTTTGGCGCCGGCGACGTGCCTTCTAACGGCTCTATCGCCATCCGCCACACCACCCGTAACTTCCCCAACCGGGAGGGATCGAAACCAAAGGAGAATCAGCTCAGCTCCGTGGCATTGATGGACGCTCGCTCCATTGCGGCCACGGCCATCAACGGCGGCTATCTGACGGCGGCCACCGAGGTGGACTACGACGATTCCACACCGGACTATCACTTTGACGGGGAAATCTACCGTAAGACTGTTTACAACGGCTTTGGTCATCCGAAGCCCGAGGCGGAGTTGCGCTTTGGGCCCAATATCACCGAATGGCCCAAGATGGTGACGCTGCAGGAGAACGTGATACTGAAAGTGGCCTCCGTGATCCCCGATGCCGTCACCACTACCGATGAGCTGATCCCCTCCGGCGATACATCCTCCTACCGCTCCAACCCCGTGCGCATGGCTGACTTTACTCTGTCCCGCCGGGATCCTGACTACGTGGCCTGCGCCAAACGGTTCCAGGCTCTGGAAAACGACCGGCAGAACAACACTGTCAATTTGGAGCTGGCCGAGATGATGGAGTGCGTGGCGCAGAAGATGAGCCTGCGCGAGTCCGGCGAAGAACTGCTGGAGAAGACCGGCCTTGGAACAGTGGTCTGTTCCCTGCGACCCGGCGACGGCTCCGCCCGTGAGCAGGCCGCCTCCTGCCAACGCGTGCTGGGCGGTCTGGCCAACATCTGTGTGGAATACGCCACCAAGCGTTACCGCTCCAATTTGGTGAACTGGGGCATGATTCCCTTTACGTGGGACGCATCTCTGACAGAGCAGCTGAGCCGGGAGGATCTGATCTGGGTTCCCGGTGCAAGACAGGCGCTGATGGAGTGCCAAAGTGAAGTGGAGGCCTACATTCTAAAAAAGGATGAGGATCCGAAGAAGATTTCACTGCGGCTGGAGAATCTATCCGAGGAGGAAGCAAGGATCATTCTGGCGGGCAGCCTCATCAACCACTACGCACAGGACTAAATGAGTGAATGAAAGGATCAGGGACGTTTTCTCCGTCCCTGATCGAAAAAAGCGGACAGACGAATGTCTGTCCGCTTTGAATTCGAATGAGTGCAATGAAATATCGTGCAAACCATGGTAAATTGGTAGGAAAGAGCTGCGGCCTATTATGAAGGAAATCGGGCTGAGAGCAG
>JAYFPV010000381.1:0-10524 GCA_034927465.1 Lawsonibacter sp. | reverse complement strand
GAAAAATTCTACACTGCGTTCAAAAAGGAAATCGATGCGGGTAATAGTGTTGTCTGTATAACGGTTTCCAGTGGAATAAGCGGGACATATCAAAGCGCCTGTGTAGCCAAGGACATGCTTGGAAGCGGTACACAGATCGATGTGCTGGATTCAAAGGCCTGCGGAATCACTCTTGGAATTGCAGCCATCAAGGCTGCCAGATTAGCCAAACAAGGCCTTTCTCATGAAGTGATTGCAGCTGAGACTAAAACTCGCCTCGGTAAAATGCACACGCTTGTTCTTCTCGACAGGCTTGATTTTCTTGCCATGGGAGGACGGATAAATGATATAGTGGCTAAAGCAGCCGGACTGCTCAATATAAAGCCGGTCATAAGCTTTAATGCCAAGGGCGAGATTGTTGTGGTACACAAGGCTATCGGCTTCAAAAAAGGAATGCAGTGGCTGAAGGATCAGGCCGTTCGATATGGGAAAGATTTTTCAAACAGCATTCTTGGCTTTGCATACGGAGAGAACACAATAAAGGCGGAGGAGCTTTTGGCAGCGATACGCGGCGTTATCAATGTCGGAGAGGTAATCATTGCCAGAATAGGTTGTGTAATCGGGACATATACGGGAGTATCGGGAGTAGGGCTGTTTTTTGAGGAAGCATAAAAAATTGTTTGCATCCGTGGACATCCTATGGTATAATCCCCTTGCTTATCAGTTGGAAGGATTGAGATAATAATGGTTATGACAATAGGGAAAATTTTGATTTGCCTAGTATCTGTGCTTATCGTAATTATGATCATGCTTCAGAAGCCTAAGGAGAACGCCGGTGCCGGCAGTGTGTTTGGCGGCGGTGAGACCTACCTCAACACTTCGCGCAATCAGACGAAGGAAGCAAAGCTGGATCGCATCACAAAGATCGCCAGCATCGTATTTGCGGTCATTTCGTTTGCACTGGTTGTCGTTCAGAAGTTTGTTGGCTAAGAACATAATTGTGATGTGAGGGCGCGGTAGCGCCCTTTATTTTTTCTCCCGACATGTGCAAAATATATTTTCAGAGAGATAATGATGAACGAATTAGAGAATAAAATATTGAATGCCCTTATAAGGGTAAAACGACCGATGGAACGCGGAGCATTGAAAAATGCCGTTAAGTGCAGCTTTTCGGAGCTTGACGCCGCTGTATCTGCGCTTGTAGACAGCGGAAGTATCATTATTACAGGACGCGGCAAGATAGCCACATCAAAAAATGCCGGTTTTAAGATTGGCCGGATAGATGCATATGAAAAGGGATTTGCCTTTTTGGTGTCTCCCGATGACCCCGGAAAAGATGTGTTTATACCTCGCAATTCCATAGGCAACGCATTAAACGGCGATATAGTTCAAATAAAGCTGACGAATACACGGGCGTATAGAGGCAAAGCCGAGGGTGAGGTGGTGCGTATAATCGAACCTCGCAGCGACACGGTCGTAGGGAAGATCATCGTCACACGGAAAATAGCAATTATCGAGCCTGATGACAGACGCCTTCCTGATATGCGCGTGGAGCAGGCCAATATATGCGGAGCGCAGACGGGAGATATGGTAGTGGCGCAGATAACGCGCCGCGCAAACCAGCATCATGGGTGTGAGGCGAGGGTTACCGAGGTTTTGGGACGAGCGGGCGACACCGGCACATCAATTCTTGCTATAATGCGCAGCTACGGCATAAAGGACGAATTTTCGCCCAGAGCTATGCATCAGGCAGAGAGCGAGCCCCAGGTGGTGACAGAACAGGATGTTTTGGGCAGAGAGGACCTGCGTGAGCTGTTTACGGTGACGATCGACGGCGATGACGCACGCGATTTTGACGATGCCATATCCCTTAAGAAGGATGAAAACGGATATATCCTGTATGTCCATATAGCCGATGTTTCGAATTACGTTCAGCCCGATTCTGTAATAGACAGGGAAGCCGTGGAGCGCGGCACCAGCGTATACTTTCCGGACAGAGTATCGCCAATGCTTCCGCTGGAGCTGTCAAACGGCATATGCTCTCTTAACGAGGGGGTTGACAGGCTTACCCTTACTTGCGAGGCGCACCTGACACGGTCGGGTCAGACAGAGAGTTATCGCTTCTATAAGAGCGTGATCAGATCGGATAAGAGATGCACATATAATGCCGTTAACGCAATACTCGAGAGAAATGAGGCTCCGGATGGCTACAGCGCGGATAACATATCGCGCCTTATGGAGATGGGAGAGCTATACGGGAACATGGCGAGGCTGCGCTCTTTGCGCGGAAGCATCGATTTTGATCTGCCGGAAGCATATATCGTTACCGGAACGGATGGCGAGCCGACTGAAATACTGGAAGCAGAGCGCGGCGATGCAAACCGCATGATAGAAGAATTCATGCTGTGCGCAAACGAGTGCGCTGCAAAGTTTGGCAAGCAGAACGAGCTGCCGTTCTTATATCGTGTGCATGAGGATCCGGATGCCGAAAAAATAGGGACATTTTTTACAATGGTGAAGGCTCTTGGACTTGAAGCACCCAGCGGGATAAAGCCGACGCCCAAACAGCTTCAAAAACTTCTTGACGCAGCAGCAGAAAGCCCTTATTATGCCGTTATTAACAGAGTTATGCTCCGTTCAATGCAAAAAGCACACTACTCCGCCGAGCCCACGGGACATTTCGGGTTGGCGCTGAAGAACTACTGCCATTTTACATCGCCAATCAGGCGATACCCGGATCTTGTCGTCCATCGAGCCATCAAGGCAGAGATAGACGGGGGCGAAGCATCGAAGCGCTGGGAAGCCATGGGTGATGAGGTAAAACGCCTCGCGGTGCTTACATCGAATCGTGAGAAGAATGCCATGGAGGCCGAGCGCGCCGTTGATGATTATCTGAAAGCGGTGTACATGGAGAAGCATATTGGAGAGACCTATGAGGGCGTGATAACATCCGTGTTGGAATTCGGAGTTTTCGTGGCGCTTAAAAACACCGTCGAAGGACTCGTGCATACCGCTGAGCTTGGCGACGAATACTTTGATTATGACCCCAAGCTGTACAGGCTGACGGGCAGTAAATCCAAGAGGATATACGGTATCGGTGATAAAATGAACGTGCTTGTAAGCGCCGTGGATCCTGAGGCGCGCAGAGTGGATTTTGTTCCTTATACTGGAGGGGAGCTGGATGGATAAAAGAATAAAGACAATGGTGCAGAACAGGCGCGCAAGGCACGATTACTTTATTGAAGAGACATATGAAGCGGGAATAGCGCTTTACGGCACTGAGGTAAAAAGCATACGTCAGGGTAAAGCCAACCTTGCAGATGCATATATACGCATAAAGAACGGAGAGGCTTTCATTATAGGTATGCATATCAGCCCCTATGAGCAGGGCAATATATTTAACCGTGACCCGCTCCGTGAAAAAAAGCTTTTGCTTCATAAACACGAGATAACCAAGCTAAACGGACTTGTATCTCAAAAAGGATACACGCTGGTGCCTCTCTCTATTTATTTTGCGGGCAATCACGCGAAGGCAGAGATAGGCGTGTGCAAGGGCAAGCATACTTACGACAAACGCGAGTCGCTGAAACAGGATCAGGACAAGCGTGAAATGGAAAGGGAATTTGCCAATCGCACAAGGGAAGCTTAAATCATCCCGCAGCTGCGGCTTGAATAGAAATTGTAGAACGGAAAGGATCGCTTACGGCGAGTAGGAGGCTATGAAAGAGCTGTTTTTCAGTAAGACGGAGATTGAAAGAATAATTGAACAGGTTCCGACCCCGTTTCATATTTATGACGAGAGCGGAATAAGAAACACGGCGCGGGCATTGAATGCCGCTTTTGCATGGAACAAAGGATATAAGGAATACTTCGCGGTAAAAGCTCTGCCTAACCCCGAGATACTGCGTATTCTTGCGCAGGAGGGCTGCGGAGCAGATTGCGCAAGCAAGGCGGAACTGCTGCTTGCAGAGATGTCCGGCATTACGGGGGAGCAGATAATGTTCTCGTCGAATATGACCCCTGCTGAAGAATTTGTATGTGCAACAGAGCTGGGCGCAATAATAAACCTTGACGATATAACGCATGTGGAGTATCTGGAAAAATGCGCCGGTATTCCCAAGACGGTTAGCTGTCGGTATAATCCGGGCGGTGCTTTCAAAATAGGGAATGCGATTATGGGGGATCCGTCTGAGGCAAAGTACGGCATGACGCGTCCGCAGCTTATGGACGCATATCGTATGCTGAGACAAAAGGGAGCTGAGACATTCGGCTTGCATGCTTTTCTGTCCAGCAATACGACTGATGACAGGTATTATCCGACTCTTGCTGCACAGCTCTTTGAGCTTACGGTTGACATAAAAAAGGAGACTGGCATAGAGCTGTCTTTCATTAACCTTTCAGGCGGCGTGGGAATACCATATCGTCCTGACGAAAAGCCAGTGGATATTTCCAAGGTCGGTGAAGGGGTGCGGGCAGAATATGAGAGGATTCTCGGCCCGACGGGAATACAGCCAGCCATATACACCGAATGCGGCCGCTATATGACGGGGCCGCACGGTGCGCTTGTTACCACAGTTATACATAAGAAGGAAATATACAAAAACCATATCGGAGTGGACGCCTGCGCGGCAAACCTGATGCGCCCAGCCATGTACGGTGCATACCATCATATCACCGTGCTCGGAAAGGAAAATGCTCCACGCGATCATAAATATGATGTGGTTGGGTCATTGTGCGAGAACAACGATAAATTCGCCGTGGACAGAATGCTGCCCAAGATAGAGATAGGGGACATTATTGCCATTCATGATACAGGCGCGCACGGCTTCTCGATGGGATATAATTACAACGGCAAGCTGAGAAGCGCCGAAGTTTTATTGTGTGCCGACGGAAGCTGGAAGCTTATTCGACGTGCGGAAACGGTGAACGACTACTTTGCTACACTGACGATATGATAATCTGCTGCTTGATTATGAGCAGACTATGATATAATATATAAACCCGCACAATGTGGGCCTCATGGGGGCGTAATGGTTTCGACGGGGATGCGTTGGGCGCGGTAAGCGAGCCGCAGACGCCGGTTGCTGCGTTAAAAACCGGCAAAAAACAATAAGTGCGAAAAACGAAGTAGCATTCGCAGCGTAACGCTGCGCGGTTAGCCCGAAGGTCCTGCCGGTCGGGGTCTAGCCGTCATTAGGCAGGGAACGGGCACGGCAAAGCTTTGAGCCGTGTCGGCACTGATGAAGCTACTGAAACCATTATCCTGCCGCTCGGAGATTGGTAGAGGGAATGTCAAAGGAACGGCTGCGCTCGGAGAAAACCGCGAATGAACATCTTCGGACAGGGGTTCGACTCCCCTCGCCTCCACCAAAAAGTCCTTATTCGAACTATTAGCTAAAAAAATATTAGCTGGTTCGCAATAAGTTGACATAACCGTGGAATTATCCAAAGTAGATAAGCCACATCCAAACAATTGTTGGATGTGGCTTATTGCTTTTCTAATATACTCAGATAGCTTTTCAGATTGCTCGTGTTTTGCCGCATTGATTTTTGTAATGTCTCTTCGGATTGGTGATAGGATCTTATCGAATGGCGCAGCAAGCTCAGCCGTGACTAAGCCATCATCATTGACTAGGAATCTTTCAAATATCGCTTGATTTAGCATTCGTTTTATTTGATCAGGAGCGATACGGTAAGTACTACCGCAGTCCTCGACTAGATCAAGCGCCAAGGTAAGGTTTGAAATAATCTGATTGAATGTTGTCTGGTGCATATTTATTTCGTGCTCAATAACTGCTAAATCTTTTGTAATCTTTTGCTGCTCGCTTCGTAGCAAATCTAATGGTATTGCGTCTGAATAGTGCGCTTCAAGGAGCTTCTTCCGTTTGTGTTCAAGTTTTTCCTTTTCACGAGTCAATCCGTCCAGCTCTGTGGTATATTTCTTTTGCTCAGCCGCAACGACTTCTTGCAAAGAACTTTCCAGTTGCTCGCGTATTTCTGGCGGTAAAGAGTAGCTATCATAAATCTTTTCAATTTGCTGTTCAACCACATCAATTAATATTGCCTTCATATCGCAATCCTTAACACGTTTGCTATGTCGTCCGGCACAGACGAAATATGGATACACAGTGCCATCCGCCTTTTTCTCGTTGCTAATGATCATGCGTGAACCACATTTTGCGCAATATACGCTACTCTTTAGAAAGTGAGGATGTTTTCGCGTTCGTTCTCCATTAATATGCGATGAAAGAATGGATTGAACTTTTTCCCAGGTATCTTCGTCAATTATGGCTTCATGGGAGCCTTTATATTGAATTCCCTTGTAGTAAATGATGCCTTTGTAATATGAATTGACTAGGATTTTGTTTAAAGATTTCTTGTCAATTGGAACAGATGGAATTTTCGGAGTTGAGCGAGTGGTTAGGCCACAGGCTGCAAGATGTTCCGCTAAATCGTTAACCGTCCAGTTGCCAGTGGCATATTCTTCAAAAGCTAATTTTATTAGCGGAGCACGTTCTTTATCTAAGATGACCGTACGTTCTTCACGACCTTTATTGTCGACACGACGAATGTTTGTATATCCAAGAGGCGCACGACCAATTGTGCCGCCTTCTTTAACTTTTTCTCCCATTCCCTTTTTAACTTCTGTAGCAAGGTTTTGGGAATAGAACTCAGCAATAGAACTCATAATTCCATGCAGGAGCATACCGGATGGGGTATCGTCGATACTTTCTGAAGCTGATACTAGTTGAATTCCGCATTCCCGTAAGACACGCATGATGTCACTATCATCATCGCGGTTACGTGCAAGCCTATCAACTTTATGGACAATTACATAATCAATGCGATCGGCATTTTCTTTAACATATTTCAGCATCGCTTGAAGTTCGGGTCGATCGGCGGATTTTGCCGATGCACCACGATCGACAAATTCTTTTCCAACTATCGCACCAAGTGATAAAGCCTTGCGCTTATTGGCCTCGCGCTGGGCTGGAATGGAAAACCCTTCATCGTGGCCACCACCACGTTCAGCTTGCCCGCGTGTTGATACGCGAAGATAGGAAACGGCAAATTTAGGCGTAATACTGTCCATGAGCATTTGGGCGGTGTCCGTCATTGCATTAGTGCTCATACTAAGAACCTCCTTTCGCAGTTCATCCAATGATAGCTCTCTTCCAGAGACACATCCAGTCCCTTACGAAGAGTTATCTAAAAGTTAATAAATTCATTATGGGAAAGCCAGCCCATTCGAGGCTGGCTTTTTGTGGGTATATACTAGACTTTTTTGATTCGATCAATTCCGTAGACAACACCAAGGTATGAACCATTATCCCAATTTACGAATATTGTACCGATATCATCAATAAGCGATACGGTGCCCTCGAGCCCTGGATGTAAGTTCGTATATGGGTCGTCCATTGAGATGAGTTGTATGCGACAACCAGCAGGATACTCTTTACGAAGCCGATCAATTGTCTCCCGATTTGGTATTTGGCTCCTCAGCATTTTCGTTTTCACCTTCTTTAGCAGAAGATTCAGATTTTAGGCTTACCGCTTTGGTTTCGGCAGGATCTATGCGCTTATGAGCAGTGCCTGAGCGCCAGCTGCTATTGCCAGGAAGATTCTTTGTGAGGAGTTTTCTGGCAATTTTATATTCGTCACCGATAAAGCCAAGTCGGATTAAAAAGAGACGCATTGTAAATTTGTCATTATCCGATGGCTTATCTTTGGCAGTAATTCTTTTTTGCTCGCGGGCCATTTTTCCAAGCGCAGAAATTAGTTGAGAATAGGCTTTTGCTTCGCCATCTATGCCATGCAATGTAAACCATGGAAAACGTAGTTTCCCTTCTGATTCTTCAATTTGCAAGCTAGTAGCGCCAAGAGCTTTTTTCAGAATTGTTTCTTTGCTTGAGATAAGCTGGTCAAGCCTGCCACGATCCTCTTCAGTGAAAAGTGATATTGGCAGTTCGACGGTTAGCGTGTCTAAATTTGCGGAAGTGGGTTTGTAACCCTTTACGCCAAGATCTTCGATAAGTTGATGAACTGTATTTGGCGCAGCTGAATCAGGACAAATAATAGTGCCGTCTTTATCAATAGCATAATCACCAACTATGTAATTAAAAGTCGGCGCGCCTTGATAGGTGGCTTCGCAATTGTTTAAAACATCTAAGGCCTGAGCCAAAGCTTTGCGATCATTTCCGGTAACGCCATATTTGATATTCATCTTCGTTGCTCCTTTCTGAAGCAGAATTTATTCTTTATCTTTAAAACCATACTCATCCATAAGGATTGAGAGTGCCAATTGGGCTTCCGAAGTCTGCGGGTAAACATCCCAACCTCTGTCATAGTTAGCAATAACTGTTTCATCTAATTTCAGGGTTAGTTTAGAAATGCAGCTACCGTCCAGCCCATATTCCTCACTGGGCTTATCATAATGTTTGACCGAATAGTGGACTACATTATATTTCCCGGTTTTTAATGGAATACCAATAGTTCCTTCCGACCACATATTTCTCCTTTCTGGCCATAAGGCCTTCCAATCTATCACTCGGTTCAACTAAAAAAGCAAGTCTTTGGTGCCTGAGTTGTGTCAACGATTGTAATAGTATCTTGATATCGGTCATAACTATATACGTGTTCACTTAAACGATCCTGGGGTCTTACTTCCGTCGCATTTACTTGTTTAATCATTTTTTCAAGTAAGCGAGGCGAAAAGTGACGTGATGGTAAAGCAAGAACTTCATGAATGCTGCTAGGCAGGATATAGAGATTGTCATGAAGTTCATGGGCTAGGTCTCGAAATGGTTTCGTGAAAAGCAATACAGCTGCGCCACGGAATTCGTCTGGATTTGTTATGACATATAGTGGCGAAGCAGATGAATTTGTTGATGCTTCAAAGGTGTTGAGATCGGCCAACATTTGCTCGACAGGTTTTATGATAAATCCAGCTTGAAGAGTATTTTGTTGTGCTGATTCATCTAACGCGTCAAATGAGATATTGAATTTACAAAGCTGTTCATTGCGTAATACAAGCGAGCATATGCCTGCTGATGTTTGTTTAAGGACGCAACGGTAAATTACTACAAAGTCAAGCATCAATTTATATGGCGCGTCCAAATATTCTTTAACGAGGGAGGCGTTTATAACTTGATATCTCACTGTAGACAATATTGTGTTTCTAGATAGTGAAATTTTCTCGTCTTGCATTTTTGGCTTTATGTCCTCCTTTGCTAATTTTGAGGTTGTTAGTTTTTTCCAAGACCCGGGGCTTTGCCAGTTAGAATAAAGTTTGAATATTCTTTGCGGTTCTCTACGAGATAATTAGCAAGTTCATGGTAGCCTTCGCGGTTGGCGATGTACCTGACCATGTTGATATCAAACATATTTGTTTCGCCTGTGTCTCTGATTGCCAATATTTGTTTTTTGATAGTTTCTGTCATGATATTCACGTCCTTTCAAAATAGTGATGGTTGCATACGGTGGAGGCTCTGCGATACGTGCAAAGTCTATAGCGCGTATCGCAGCCAAGTAATTAGATCCAAGTGAAATTGTACTTGGATAGATTTGTTCCCCCCGACCAAAATGGTGGTCATGGGAAACGGTGCTTTTCGTCAGACAGTTTAATTAAGAATTGTATTTCCTAATATGGAACCGTAGACGTCGTAAGGTGCTTCCAGAGTCATTTCGACTCCAGATTGATACTTGAGCATCACCGTTCTTGAGCCTCCTTTCTTTTGGTGTATACCCTTTAATGTGCAGTTGCCTCAGCAGAGAATGACTTGAACAGCAGTGAGACAACCTAGTGTGCTATTCAATATTGATGATTATCAGGTCATGTCATTCTCCTCGTTTTTAGTTAATTGTTTTGCTTTTTTGTCATCGAGGGTTTTGGCAATAGCAATCAGTGCAAGAACAAGTTTTTTAATATCGGGTTTCTCGCGAAATTCCGGAGTAACCTGGACTTGATCTGATTGCATTTTGCGACCTCGTATTTTTTTATTCGACATAATATCCTCCGTTGTGAGAGTTAATGTTAAAAATTAGCATAGAGCTGTTTGACCAAGTTCTTGAGTAACTAACGATTCAAATTCGTTAGGCGTAATTACTGCAAAAATTTTGGCTCCTGCTGAGTAGGTGTTTCGTATGTTAGACTGGATTACTTTCTTTCTAGCTTCATCTGGTACAATCCAAACGGTTAATGGGAAGACGCCGTATTGTTTTTGCTCTAAGCCAGAACGGTAGTAGTCGCGGTAGCGTTCACATTTATCCAAAATGACAGCTGGGGATTCTGTACTTAAGTCCATTTCAATGAACCAACGATCCTCATAGTTATCACATTTTGTAATTGCAAACATGTCTGGCTTGAGTTGTAGGATTTTTCCGTGTTTGTTGTATGGTCGCCAACATTCTGGTTCCCATTCAACTAATTGAAGTGACATATTCTTACGGCTGCGGCATAATTCAGCCAATTGCACGTAGCATTCGGAAATAGCGAGAGTGTGTCTTAGGTAAGTAAGTGAAGGTTCAAGATATCGACGCCGTGAA
>JAYFPV010000169.1:0-8721 GCA_034927465.1 Lawsonibacter sp. | reverse complement strand
TAATAGGTTAGACAGGAGAAAGGCATATAGACGGAATCAGGGCTTGCATGACGGAGAAAAAACGGGTAGAATGGACTGAAAACCAAATTCACAATGGGGTGAATGTGTCATATGAATCGAAACATGTTGGCTGCAGCCTTTCCGACCACGGTACCAGTGCTCATGGGTTATCTGGCCATTGGAATGGCCTTTGGACTAATGCTCCATTCGGCGGGCTACGGGGTGGTGTGGGCTTTTTTTATGAGCCTGACCATTTATGCGGGTTCTGGTCAGTATTTGGGGGTGTCCCTGCTGGCTGCGGGGGCGTCTTTGCCTCAGGTGGCGTTTCTGACGCTGATGATCAATTTTCGCCATTTAGTTTACGGATTATCCATGATTGAAAAATTCCGGGGCATGGGAGCACGCAAGTTCTATATGATGTTTTCCCTAACAGATGAAACTTATGCGCTGCTCAGTTTGGCGAAACCGCCCCAGGGGGTGCGGGCACATGATTTTTACTTCGCCGTGGCGCTGCTGGACCACAGCTACTGGATTTTCGGATCGGTATTGGGCTCTCTGGCGGGGGCTGCGTTGGGAGTTGACACCACAGGGGTTGACTTTGCCATGACAGCTCTGTTTCTGGTTATCGCGGTAGGCCAATGGCGGGCGGCGGGCAGCCACGTGCCCGCTTTGCTGGGCGCAGCCGCCACGCTGATCAGTTTGCTGGTCATGGGAGCGGATGACATGCTTCTCCCGGCTCTGGGCATCATCGTGCTTGTGCTGACCCTGCTGCGGCCCAAACTGGAAGATTCGTGCCCGAAGAAGACCGGGGCGGAGCAGGAGGTAATGCTATGACGCTGAGCAATGGGCAGGCAGCTGCGGCCATCGCAGTGATGGCTCTGGTGACCTTTTTGACCCGGGCCTTGCCATTTCTGCTTTTTGACCGGGGAGGTTCCCCTCCAAAGCTGGTTTTGTACCTTGGCCGGGTGCTGCCGCCCGCCGTAATCGCGATGTTAATCGTTTACTGCCTGAGGGGGGTTACGTTTGCCACACCGAGCGGATGGGTCCCGGCAGTGACGGCGGGAGCGGCGGCGGTTCTGCTTCACATTTGGAAGGGAAACGATCTGCTGTCTATTTTTGGGGCGACCGGTCTATACATGGTGCTGGTGCAGGGAGTATTTGGCTGAACCCCATAGAGGATGGCGTGTGGACACCTGGAGAGGCAGCGAAGAAAAGACAGTGAGATAGGCTGCTGGGCCTTTGATCCGAGGAGGGAAAACCGCATGGCAAAGAATGTGTTGATTACCGGGGCTTCCCAGGGTATTGGAGCCGCTGCCGCCCGCCAATTTGGCGCGGAAGGGTGGAACGTGGCGCTGAATTACTGCCACAGCCGAGCCCAGGCCTTGGCCCTGGCTGCGGAGTTGTCTGCCGGAGGGGTAGAGGCGGTGGCGCTGGAAGGGGATGTGTCCGACCCTACCCAGGCGGCCGCTCTGGTAGAGGCCGCTCAGGCCATGGGGACGCTGGATGCGCTGGTGTGCTGCGCGGGGATCGCGCTTCCCCAGCAGCTGCTCACCGACACCACCGACGAGCAGTGGCGGAAGCTTATGGGGATCGACCTGGACGGCGTTTTTTACACCATCCGGGCAGCGTATCCAGCCTTCGTCCGCCGACAGAGGGGAGCCATTGTCACTGTTGCTTCTATGTGGGGTGAGATGGGTGGGTCCTGTGAGGCAGCCTATTCCGCCGCGAAAGCGGGGGTGATTGGATTGACCCGTGCATTGGCAAAGGAACTGGGCCCCTCTCACATTCGGGTGAATTGCGTGGCTCCAGGCGTAATTGACACCGGAATGAACGCCCATTTGTCCGCGAGAGATCTGGCGGTGCTGGGAGAAGAGGCCCCGCTGGGCCGCATCGGAACCCCGGAGGAGGCGGCACAGGCAATCTACTTTTTGGCTTCAGATCGAGCTGCTTTTGTCACCGGCCAGGTGGTCCGAGTGGACGGCGGCATGGTAATTTGAGTTTCATTTGGATTGTTTGGTTGCAAAAAAGAGGAAATCTTGTTATAATATTAGTTGCTAAATGAGCGGCTTAGCGGTTTCTTTCCTCTGAGATTGCCGCGAAATTCTAGGAAAGCGGCTTTGTTTGCTGGCTCCATGTAATTTGGAAATTGTGACAACGTGTGCCAGAAACCGGCTTTTTATAAGTTGGTTACACAATCGTCAGATTTTTTTGTTTGCTGAGTTGTTCTGCGCGCATTATAATAGGACCAAAAAGAACCAAAACTGTGATTTAAGGAAGAATAGTTCAATCTGTTATCACATTGTGCCTGCCTGAGAGGAGGGGTGTTATGCGCCGTTATCGCAGCGGTTATGGCGGCTACCGTGGCCGCAGAACGCTGAACGATATTTTGAGACTCGTCGCCATTGGGCTGGGGGTTCTGGTGGTGCTGGTGCTGGCGGGCCTGTTTTTGGGGCAGAACTATATTGCGTTTACCGACAGTGGCCTGCGGTTGGAACTGCCCTTTCTTCAACAGGGAGAGGGGGAACCTGTAGATCCCGGTAGTGTCAACGTAGTGGTTCAGCCAGAAAACGCCCAGCCGAAAGAGCCGGAACCGGAGCCGGAACAGCCTCCGGTGGAGGCACCCATTATGGCGGCGGTGGGGTTGTCCGTGGATGCGGTGTTGGACGGTACGGCTCCTCAAAAGCTGGAACAGGCGGGGGCCAATGCCCTGATTTTGGATATGAAGAACGAGGAAGGTAAGCTGGGCTGGATTTCCCAACAAGAGATCGCGGTCCGGTCAGAAGTAAACGCCAAAACAGACGGAATTAACGAGGCGTTGCGTGCGTGGAATCAGGGTGAGGTTTACACCGTGGCCAGAGTGTGCTGCTTCCGGGACAACACGGTGCCATACCAGAGCAATGACTTGGCTCTGCGGGCCACCTATGGAAACTGGAGAGATGAACTGGGACTGCGGTGGCTGAATCCGGACAGCACCGACGCACGGGCGTATTTGGCCGGATTATGTGGCGAGCTGGCCCAGCTGGGATTTGATGAAATCTTATTGGACTGCTATGCGTTCCCTACCCAGGGAAGACGGACTGCAATTGTACAAAGCGGTTCTTACCAGTCCGGCCAATTTTCTCAGGTGACAGAGGCGTTTCTGGATGAAGTGCGCCAGGCGGTGAAACCGTATGGAACGGTTCTGTCCGTTCAGGCAGACCGAGCTGTGTTCACCGGAGAGAATACCGACAGCGGTTTGACCGCTGCCGGGCTGGAGCGTGGTGCGGACCGAATTTGGATGACAGAGGACGGGGGAGAACCCGCTTTGCTCGATTTGCTCTCAAGTTCCGGCATGACGCAGCCAGAGAAGCGGCTGGTGGAGGTAGTGTCGGCCTTGAGTGCCGAAAGAAAAACGCCCCAGGCGATGTTTGGCGGGCAATAGCGTGATAGTAAAAACGTCTCCGACTGCGTAAAAATGCAGTCGGAGACGTTTTTACTTTCAATAAGAAGCAATTTGAATCAAAGAATCGGATGAAAATACTGTATAAAAATGCCGAAAAGAATAAAAAATTTCAAGAATTGAATGGAAGAAATGAAAAAATCAGAGCCAAAATGAGCGCTATAGAGGAAAGAACGTAAGAAAGATTAATAAAATAGGGCTTGCATTTAAGGAACGTATCAAATAAAATAAAAGTCAGACAGTTTTTTGATCCCTGGCGCTAAGTCAAAAAAGGTGGTGAAACTTGTGGCAGTAGAAGCCATTCAGAAGATCGCAGAAACCGAACAGGCATCCAAACAGCGGAAGGAAGCGGCAGCGGCTGAAAACAAACAAAGGATGTTAGCTGCTCAACGGGCAGCCCAGCGGACGCTGGAAGAGGCCCGGGCCGCGGCTGAGGCAGAAGCCCGCCAGATGATGGCGGCGGCGGAAGCGTAAGCCGCCCGGCTGGCTCAGACTGTTCTGGAGGACGCCCGGCAAGAGAGTGATACGATGAAAAAGGCCGCCCGGCAGAGACTGGATCAGGCCGCCAAATTGATCGTAGAAAAGGTAGTGAATCACTAATGGCCATCGTCAAAATGAAACATGTGCGGCTCATTGCCATGGCCAGTGACCGGGAAGAGATTCTCGGAAAGCTCCAGCGTTTGGGCTGCGTTGAGGTCGAAGAGGCGTCGGTAGACCAGGCCGGTGAGGGCGCTGCTCAGACGGTCGCGGCGCCGGCATGTCGGCTGGAGCTGATCCAGCGTCTGAAGGAGGGCCTGAATCGTCCGGACACAAGAGCCCTTGCGGCGGTCAGAGAGCAGCAGTCCAAGGTGGAACGGGCCCTGGGAGTACTGAAAAAAAGCGCCCCGGAGAAGGAGAAATTTCTTCAGCCACGCCCCAGTCTGAACGAGAAGGAGCTTTTTGATGAGCACGCCGCTCAGGCCGCCCGAGCCGCAATGGAGGAGATCAACGACGCGGATCGGCGTATCCACACCATCTATAGCGAGCAGGCAAAGCTGACGGCCCAGAAGGCTCTTTTGGCTCCCTGGATGAAGCTGGATCTGCCCTTGGAGACGGAGTCGACCGACCAGGTGACCATTCAAATGGGAACCTTGCCCGCAACCGTCCCCTTTGCCCAGGTGGAAGGTGCGGCCCATGGGGTGGGAAATTTAGCTCAGCTTACCCTTGTGTCCGCCGACCGGGAACAGCAGTATTGTCTTCTGGTCTGTCACAGCAGCCAGAGCGAGGCGGTGCTGGAGACGCTGAAGGACTTGGGCTGGTCCCGGGCCAATCTGCGGGACTGGACCGGAACCGCGGCGGAGAATGCCGCCCACATGGAGCGGGAACTGGAGGGAATGACACAGGAACTGGCCAAGCTGCAGGAGCGACTGGCTGGCATGGGCCATTTCCGACCCGATTTAAGGCGGTTGGCTGACCGCGTTTCGGCAGAGACCAGTCGGGAGGAATCCCGAAGCCGGATGCTGGACACCGGACAGACGTTTTACCTGGAGGGCTGGGTCCCGGCGGAGCGCTGGCCCGAACTGGAGCAGACGATGACCCCTTATCCCTGCGCCTATGAGGTGGCGGATCCTGGCCCGGAGGAGTATCCAAACGTGCCGGTGCAGCTGAAAAACAATTGGCTGACCCGTCCGCTGAGTATGGTAACCGAGATGTATTCGCTTCCGGCCTATGGTTCTTTGGATCCAAATCCCCTGATGGCTCCATTCTTTATCCTGTTTTACGGGATTATGATGGCGGACATGGGATACGGACTGATTATGATGCTGGCCTCGGTTCTTGTACTGACCAAGAAAAAGCCAAAAGGGACCATGAGTCACTTCTTCGGCCTGTTGGGTCTGTGCGGAATCAGCACGTTTCTTATGGGAATGGTCACCGGCGGCTTTTTCGGGGACTTTTTGCCCCAGCTGTCCAAGGTGATCAACCCCAACAGCACCTTTGAGCTGCGCGCCCTGTTTACCCCGCTGAACGACACGATGATGATTCTGATCGGAGCCATGTGTCTCGGCTTTGTTCAGATCAACACGGGTATGGCAATCAGCTTTTATAAAAAGCTGCGGGACGGACAGGTAATGGATGCCGTCTGGGAGGAAGTCACCTGGTGGATAGTCTTTGTCGGGCTGGCATTGGCCATTTTGGGGGTCACGAGCATTGTCCTCATCCTAGGAGGAATTATGGTGCTGGTGGGCGCAGGGTGGAACGCCAAAGGTTTTGGCAAAATAACTGCGGTGATCGGGTCTTTGTATAACCACGTGACCGGTTATTTTGGAGACATCCTGTCCTATTCCCGTTTGATGGCGCTGATGCTGGCCGGCTCGGTCATTGCTCAGGTGTTCAATACCCTGGGGGCAATCCCTGGAAACGTTGTGATTTTCATTGTGGTCTCTCTAGTGGGTAACACACTTAACTTTGCCCTGAACCTGTTGGGCTGCTATGTCCACGACCTGAGACTGCAATGTCTGGAGTATTTCAATAAATTTTATCAGGACGGCGGAAAGCCATTCCGCCCGCTGAACCTGAATACAAAATATTATGACGTGGTCAAATAAGAGGAGGATAACACAATGGACATGAATCAACTGGTTGAAATGCAGCAGGGGCTGACGGTTCTGGGCAGCATCGGTGGCCTGGCCATCGCGCTGCTGGGCGCTGGGCTGGCGGCCGTACTGAGCGGCATCGGATCGGCAAAGGGCACCGGCATCGCGGGCGAGGCAGGCACCGGTCTGCTGTGTGAGGATCCCAGTAAGTTCGGTAAGATCATGATTCTTCAGGTCATTCCCGGTACGCAGGGGTTGTACGGCTTGGTGGTGTGGTTCTTTGCGGTGTTCCGCATGGGTCTGCTGTCCGGGACCCTGCCTGACTTGACCGTGGCCCAGGGCATGCAGTATTTTATGGCCTGTCTGCCCATGGCGCTGGGCGGCCTGTTTTCCGCCATTGCCCAGGGTCGCGTGGCGGCCGGGTCCATCAATATTCTGGCCAAAAAGCCCGATGACTGGTCCAAGGGCATGGTGCTGTGCATCACCGTGGAGTTCTATGCCATTTTGTCGCTGCTGGCCTCCATGCTGATGATCATCAATATCAGCGCCTGACGCTGGGAAAGGAACCAGCTTATGGAAGGAATCGAAAAAATTACCGCCAAGATTATTCAGGATACGGAGTCGGAACTTGCTCAGATGATGGCGGAGACCGAGAAGAAGGTTAAGACCATCGGCGAGGAGGCCAAGGCTCAGGCGGACCGTGAGACTGCCGATACATTGTCAAGGGGACGCAAAGCGGCTGACGAACGTCTGGAGCGGCTGAAGTCCGCAGCCCAGATGGAGACCAGAAAGCTGACCTTGGCCGCCAAACAGGAGGTGCTGGGCGAGGCGTTCGATCTGGCACTGGAAAAGCTGTGCACGCTGCCGGAGCAGGAGTATGTTGATTTGCTGACTCGTCTGGCGCTCAAGGCATCCACCACTGGGAAAGAGCAGTTGGTGTTTTCCACCAAGGATCGCGCGCGTGTGGGCAAACAAGTGGTGGTGGCGGTCAACGACTGTCTGGTCAGTCAGGTAGCCCCGGAACTGCCGGGTGCGCTCACAGAATCCAAGGTAGGCGCGTTTCTGGGTAAAGTGGTCAACAGTGCTGCCGCCCAGATTACAGGCACCGGGCTGCTTACCCTGGCTCAAGAGACCCGGAACATCAAGGGCGGGTTTATTATGGTAGACGGGGCTGTGGAAATCAACTGTGCATTTGAAACTCTGGTTCGTCTCCAGCGTGAAAAGCTGGAGAAGGGAGTGGCCCAGGTATTGTTCGAATAAAAGCGAAGAGTGAGACGGGGAGAACGCGGATGAAATACCACTCGCTGCGCTCGGCACCCGGGACTTCACTTTAAAAAGTAAGGAGGGATACTTTGTCCCGTCGAAATGATACTGACTATCTCTCCGTCTCTGCCCGGATTCGGGCCATGGAGAACCGGCTGCTGACCCGGGAACGAATGGACCGCATGATCGAGGCCAGAGACAGCCTTGAGGCCATGAAAGTATTGTCGGACTGCGGCTATCCGGATGGAACGACGCTGGAACTGGTACTGGCTCAGGCCCGGGCAGACATCTTTCGGGACATGGAGACGGCCTCTCCAGACCCCCGGCTGGTGGAGATATTTCAGCTGAAATATGACTATCACAATGCCAAGGTCTTGCTCAAGGCCCAGGCCGTTGGAGCGGAGCCCGAGCGGTTGCTGCTGCCAGGCGGGCGGTACAACCCGACTGAGCTGCTGGAGAACTGGCGCAGAGAGGATCTGAGGGGCTGCTCCGAGCCCTTTCGTAAGGCGATGGCCCAGGCGTGGGCCGCTTTGAGCGAATGCAGTGATCCGCAGCAGGCCGACTTGATTCTGGATCGGGTCTGCTATGGGGAGATGGCCCAGCTGGCTCAGGAGCTGGACAGTGCGTTTCTCCAGGGTTTCGTCCGTCTGTCAGTGGATGTGGCAAACCTGCGCACCGCCGTTCGGGTACACCGGATGGGAAAGGAAGGGGACTTTCTGCGCCAGGTGCTGCTGCCTGGGGGGAACGTGTCGGAGCAGAGTATTGCCGCCGGCCGGGGAGATTCCCTGGGAGAGGTATTTCGGTCCGGCCCGCTGGCCCAGGCCAGTGAGCTGGGAGCTAAGCTGGTCGGCCCACAGTGTGGGGCGCTGACCGACTTTGAACGTGCCTGCGATGACGCACTGACCGGATATCTGGCTGCCGCCCGCCGCATTCCATTTGGAGAGCAGACAGTGATTGGATATCTGTACGCCAAAGAGGCGGAGCTTACTGCTATCCGGACCATCTTTGCAGGCCGGGCGGCGGGGCTGGATGGGGATACCATCCGCCGTCGGCTCCGGGAGACCTATGTGTAAGGGGGGGAAGGGCAGATGTATAAAATTGCTGTGATGGGCGATCTGGACAGCATTCTGGGCTTTAAGGCCTTGGGGCTTGAGGTCTGTCCCGTAAAGACCCCCGAAGAGGGACATGAGGCCATCTACCGCATGGCCAAGGAAAACTACGCCATCATCTATATGACCGAGCAGCTGGCATCTAAGATGAGCCAGGACATTGCCCGGTATAAGGATGCGCTGACTCCGGCCATTATTCTGATTCCCGGCAAGGAAGGCTCGCTGGGCATTGGGATGGCCAATGTGAAGACGGCGGTGGAACGTGCCGTGGGTGCGGACATTCTGTAATGGTTCCGCTGCTTGCTAGAAATTTGCTTCGAAGGAAGGTTTAGCCTAT
>JAYFPV010000045.1:0-5647 GCA_034927465.1 Lawsonibacter sp. | reverse complement strand
TCAGGTACGCCGGGAGCAAAAACAGTACCAGCAGCGTGGAAAGAACGGCTCCCCGGCCAATCAGTTCGCCAAGACCCGCTATTGCAGCGATGGATGTCAGAAAATACTGGCCATACCCCACGGTGGTCAGAATTAAGCCGGATGTCATAATGGGCAGCGCGCTCTGAGTCACCGCACTAATCGCAGCCTCTTTTTTACTGCTCCGGGTGCGAGCGTCCAGATAGTTTCCGGTCAGCAGGATCGAATAGTCAACTGTTGCGCCGAGTTGGACACAACTGACGATGATAAAGCCTAAAAACGTAGTACGGTCACCCATAATATAGGGAATCGCGGTGTTGATAAACACGGCCGCCTCGATAGGAATCAACACGATAAATGGCAGGACAAGCGACTTGTAGGTGATTGCGATTACCAGCGCGACGCCGAGGAGCGATAGAATATTGACAAAGCTATAGTCCTTTGTAATGACTTGTTTAATATTTTGTGTCGAGGGCGTAAGTCCGGTCAGGTAGGTTGTTTGGTTTGGGTAGTACGTCCTTATAATGGAGCGGATCTCGTCGGCGTACCCGAAAGCTTCCTTGCTTTCGCCGGGGCTGCGAACGTTAATCATGATGCGCGCCCAATGCTCGGAGTGAAGTTTTTTAACCAGGCTGTGGGGCACAATCTCCTCCGGGATACCATCGGGCAAAATGGAAGTGAGGCTCATCGCGTACTTGGCGTAGGGAAGGCCGCCAAGCTCTTCCGTTAGTTTTTCTTCCGCTACATTATCACCAATCGGGACGAGTGCCAACATCATGTTGCTTTGTCCGAACTCCATATTAATTGCCTGTTCATTATCATAGATCACAGTGCCGGGCGAATTTGCAATGGAGTCGTTCCCATACATAAAATTGCTCATACCTTGGGCGACATAGCATGGGACTCCCAGAAGCAAAATAACAATTAACACCGGAATGCGGATTTTATAGTCAAACTCACCAAACTTTCGAAAGCTAGGCATGAAACAACGGTGTGAAGTCTTTTCAATCATTCCTTGAAAACGCAATATAAGAGCGGGCATCAGCAGCAGCACCGTCACTAAACTGAATGTGATTCCCTTGGCAAGCACCAAGCCTAGATCGCGACCGATACCAAAGCGCATTTGAGTCAGCGCGAGGAATCCAACGATCGTAGTCGCGCCTGATGCACAGATTGAAGGCACGGCGGAGTGCAGCGCGTTCGCCATGGCCTGCTCTGGCGGTGCTCCGGTGGCTTTTTCCCGCGTGAAAGCATGCAATAAAAAGATCGAGTAGTCGATTGAACAGGCAAGCTGCAAAATTGAGCCATCCGCATTCGACATAAAGGACACCTCGCCGAACAAAAGGTTCGTTCCCTTTCCCATAACGATTGCAATAAACATGACCACT
The DNA here is from genome assembly GCA_034927465.1 of Lawsonibacter sp. Lineage (GTDB taxonomy): Bacteria > Bacillota > Clostridia > Oscillospirales > Oscillospiraceae > Lawsonibacter. The sequence continues at coordinate 4,241 of JAYFPV010000045.1, read as the reverse complement.
ATAAACAGAACCGGTTCAAACCATGAAGTTGCGGTCACAGCAAGAAGCAAAAAAATAAAAATGACCGCCAGACTCATTATCCGAGTGGTTGCTGCGTGGATGGTAGGGCCGAGCATTGTATCAGCCGCTGCGGAACCAGCGATTACGCCCTTGTCCCCAATGACCTGTTTTACTTCATTGACCGCTTTGTGCGTACTGGAAGATGAATCGCTGTTGGTAAACGTTACGTCCATATAGGCGTTTCCGTTCTTGTAATAATCTAGAATTTTAGAATAGTCAATAAAGGTATCTGCACCATAGAGGTTCGTTGCGGTGTCACACCACATGACCATATCCACGCCATCCACGGATTCAATCCGGTCCTTAATCGCTTTCGCCTCATACAAGCTTACATTTTTTAGCATCACACGGCCAGCCCCTGGATATGTAAACTCCTGCTTCAAAATGCTCAGTGCTTTTGAAGATTCCGTGCTCTCTGGCAGGTATTTGGTTAGGTCGTAGTTTACGCCGACCAGCGTGCTGCTTAGTGCACACAGGATGAAGATGATCAAAAAGATCCATTCAATAAGCTTGCTACTTCGAATAATGAAATTAATCACACCATACCGCTGACCTTTCAAAAAATTTTCTCAAAAACGTACATTGTGTTTATTATCAATCCGATACATAGTATAATGTGATATAATTATAAAACAATAATCAATTTAACGTTATCTGCACGATAGCAGATATAACCATATATTTTGTACGTTTACTATCAGAATTTCAGGGAGGTACGGAGATGGATCGGACGAAAGATCGGCGAGTTCTGCGCACAAAGCGCATGCTGCGGCAGGCGCTGGTCGAACTGATACAGGAAAAGGAATTCCAAAAAATCACAGTGACGGACGTGGTGAAGCACGCAGATATCAACCGCGGCACATTTTACGCATATTATCGGGATGTTTACGATCTTCTGGAAAATGTTGAAAATGAGATGATTGAAGAATTTCGGTTGATCCACGATGAAAACCTGCCAAGTTCCGAACATAGATACAGCCAACAGCTTGTTTCGAGTCTGCATCCACTCCTGGAACAAGCCGTTGGCTTCCTGGAAAAGAATCGAACGATGGTATGTGCGCTCCTGAGAGCATCAACTTCGGACGGTTTTAAGGACAAAATGATACATATGATTGAGGACTTTCGCCTTTCGGTGCTCCATGACACACAAGAAAAGGCAATTTTCCTGACGCGGTTCCTCGCCGCCGGGGCGATCGGTGTAGTATCCAAATGGATTATGGAGGAAAGCCGCCCATCCAAAGAAATTTTAATCGATATGTTGGACGAGCTTCTCAGAAAAACACTACCGCTATCTGACGAAAGCTGAGACAGGCGCCACGACCCTATAAATAGTTTTCACATCCATCCAAACATTAACGGAAATTAGTTCCATAAGTATAGACCTGAATACATTGGTTGCCGAAACAGAGTCACAAAACCAAGAAGCACCGGAGAACGCAGTTACGGTAGAGGTGGAGTTGCCGAAGAACCTCAAAAGGATTAAAGCGCGAGTACGACCGCCTGTTAAGCTGGGCCGACCTGTACGACAAAAGCTCCTTTGAGGCAAAGAAGATGATTCTCTCACAGTTCATCCGATCCGTCCGTGTCGGCTATAGAAGTCGATTTCAATGTCTCCTTTGATGAGTTACAGAGCTTTGGTGCCTGCAATTCCAAGCATGACAAAATGCAGGTGCCCGAGTCACGCACCGCATAAAAAAGTTCTGGAAAATCCGATTCACCGGATTTTCCAGACTTTTGTGGACCTGAATGGATTCGGACTCTCGACCTTACGGATGCGAACCGGGTTCAAAGGTAGTGTCGCTTGTCCAGGCAAAGATACCATTTGTATATTCCCATTCAATGGAGCTCCGCGCCCAATGGCTCCTTGGTACACCGGTGAACAGAAATTGCCGTTTTTAGCAAATATGTAAACAAAAGTGATTGTTGGGTCGGCTCCTGTAAATGTTACCCACTTGGGGTTCCCGCCGCCTGCATCAGAACCAAAAGAAGTTATGAGTATTTTGCAAACGATTGAGGGAGCAACTTGACGAGCGGTTTCGTTGGCGCTACAATCATTGTACCAAGGGGTATAAATACACATAAATAAAATATTCTGCTTGACTGGATGCCATGGCATTTGCCTGCGATTTTGGAGGGCAACTGGCATAAAACAACACCGGATGAGAATCCCACCGCAGGTGATTGAACTCCTTGCAAGGCTGCCCTGCCGAAAATTCGTCAATTCTTTGAGCCTGAAGAAGAACGGCTAAAATTTACGGAATGGAAGGGGCAACAAATTGAAACGGCTACAGAAGAAGCTAAATGATATATGAGTACGACGGTGGTTCAAATCGAACCGCCGTCTCTTTGTCTTTGATACCTCCAATTTTAAAAATGTATATACTATTTTTATTTTTTATGAGAGAACATACGAGTAAAGTCTATGAGAAGTGAACTTCTATAATATGATTCAGTAGGCATTAAATAAATCATTTCGTGATAACGGATTTTGATGCGGAAACCGGAAAAAGCTAGAGGAAGGCTTCCACATTTTTACGGTCGCCTTCCTTTTGCTTTTTTGAAATGAATCCACACGCCAATCTCGCGGCTCACCTGATTCAATCAAAAAAGGCGCAGTTTGTATTAGACTGCGCCTAACTATTCTTAGGTTATGTCGGCTATTTCGAAAAAAACTTTAGTCAATATCTCCGAAAAGATTAGAACTCATTTGAAAACGGTATCCAACCGACGTTAAGTCACAAAATACAGGACCTTATTCCTGTATTTTGCGATTCAATCGCCGTCAAAATCTAAGTCATATTCGAAAGGAATGATACCATGCCAAGAAGAGGCGAGAATGTGTACAAAAGAAAGGATGGCCGCTGGGAGGGACGTATTCTCAAGCCGGACGGAAAATACCGATATGTTTACGCAAAAACGTATAAGGAGGTAAAGGAAAAGCAGAAAAACTATCAGGACGATGGGAAGCCGCGAGTAAATGCGGCACATGCTTCGTCCATAAGTGCTGCCTGGTTATTTGAAAGCTGGCTTGGGGGCGAAATCGTAAGTCAGGTAAAACCATCCACCTACGAAAATTATTATCGTTGTATGCAAAATTATGTAATCCCATTTTTTAAAAGTGCGGGTCATGAAACGTTGACATCAAATACAGCTGCTCAATTTGCCAAATTTATTATAAGTTCAACGATTTCCGAATCCTACAAGAAAAAAATTCTGACAATTTTCAAAACAGCGCTCAAAGAAATTCTAAAAAACTCACCTGAATCCGCTGCAATCATAAGCGCTGTCAAACTCCCAAAACTTGAGAATGCCGAGGTGCAAGTTTTTACGATCAGTGAGCAGCGATTGATTGAGAACGCCGCCACTCATGCAAAAGATATTCGTGCGCTTGGAATCATTCTGACCTTCTACACCGGGATACGGCTTGGGGAACTCTGTGCCCTGAAATGGAGTGATATTGATTATGAAGCTGGTACCATGTCCATCACAAAAACAGTCACGCGTGTAAGAAACTTTCAGTCGGGGGAGAACAAAAGCACACTGTTGGTTGGTACACCCAAAAGTCACAAATCCATGCGAAAAATACCTTTGCCAAAATTTCTCCTGAATATGTACAAGGAGTGCAGACAGTTTTGTGTGGGAGAAAAATGCTATATAAGTTCAGGAACAAATATACCAACAGATCCTAGGGCTTACCAAAAACTGTTCAAAAAGGTGCTGTCAAACGCCGGCGTAAAGGATCGCAAATTTCATGCGATCCGTCATACCTTCGCGACACGGGCACTAGAACTTGGCATAGACATCAAAACACTAAGTGAAATATTGGGACACGCCAATGTTTCCATCACACTTAATATCTATGCGCACTCCCTTATTGAACAGAAAAAAATTGCGATGGATCGGTTTAATGAGCTTCATGCTACGCACATGATCAGCACTTCAATCGCCGTCCCTGCTTCCGTCGTGAATGCCTAAATCTTCAATTAAATCAAGGTACATACTTTTAAAGGCGCAGTCTAATACAAACTGCGCCTAGTTATTATATATCTAGTGACAGTATCACACAATGCGGCGCTTTTTATTCAGATGAGATCGACCTGTAAATTTTAGAATTTGCCGTTCTGAGATTTACTTGCGAATTTAAAGGAAGTGAATATACGGACAATTTTTTAAAGGAAGCC
>JAYFPV010000037.1:0-3792 GCA_034927465.1 Lawsonibacter sp. | reverse complement strand
TGCGTTTGTCCCCCGAAGGCCGTCGAAAGAGCCAAATTCCTGCGATATCTTTCCCTTCCTCTTTCCTTCGAGTAACTATATAATGTGGTTACATTATTTTTTTAGGGGAGGGAAGCACAAGATAATGGAAATTAAGATCACAACGTGTCAATGTAGAGACGACTTTGGAAGACAGCGCTGTTTCCACTATTTCTTGACGGTTGACCAAGTAACAGCCTGCGGTTTTTTCTGTGAAAACTACGGCGTCCGCATTGCCGAGGAGAACGGCGACTCCTCTGCTATCCCCTCCATTACCACCAGCGCCACGCGCATTGATGAACTGATCACCCAGTTAGTTGAACACCAAGTCGGTCCGATCGGACTGCCCGATGTGGTGTCCGACTGGCTATGAGGTCGTTATATTTTCGGCCTCTGATCCATTTTTTCCATCAGCCGCACCAACAGCGCGATGACCCCCAGCACAACAAAAATTCCAGCCATCCCCTGCCCAAGCAGAAGCAAGGCCTGATACATATTTTCAGTCATAAAGAACGCTCCTTCTCCCAAATATTCCGGCAGACCGCCGGAACGCACGGATTACTTAAAAAATTGAAGGATGACACCGCCGGCCACCACGGAAGCAATCTGGCCGGACACATTAGCGCCGATCGCGTGCATCAGCAGGTGGTTCTGCGGGTCGGCCTGCTGGCCCATCTTTTCAATGACCCGGGCGGACATAGGGAATGCGGAGATGCCGGCCGCCCCAATCATGGGATTGACCTTATTCTTGCAGAAGAGATTGAGCAGCTTTGCAAACAGAACCCCTCCGATCGAATCCAATACAAAGGCTGCCAAGCCAAGCCCCATAATCATAATTGTCTCATTGGTGACAAAATATTCCGCCCGCATGGAAAAGGAGATCGTAAGGCCCAGCAGCAGAGTAATCAGATTGGCCAACTCATTCTGTGCCGTTTGGGACAGCGTGGATAAAACGCCGCACTCCCGAATCAGGTTTCCAAACATGAGAAAGCCAACCAAAGACACGGAAGCGGGAGCCACCAGTCCGGCCACTACCGTGACGAAAATGGGGAACAGGATGCGCAGGCGGCGTGAAACTCCCTGGGCGGTATAGGGCATCCGAATGGCCCGCTCGTGCTTGGTGGTTACCAGCTTAATGGCAAATGGCTGGATGATCGGCACCAGCGCCATATAGGAGTAAGCCGCCACAGCAATGGCTCCGATATACTTGGATTTCAGTACCTGGGAGACCAGAATGGATGTGGGCCCGTCAGCGGCGCCGATCACGCCGATAGATGCGGCATCTCGGATATCAAAGCCAAGCGCCACCGCAATAATCACGGTGAGAAAAATGCCAACCTGGGCCGCAGCGCCAAAGAGAAACAGCTTTGGGTTGGCCAGCAGCGGGCCAAAGTCAATCATCGCGCCGATGCCGATAAAGAGCAGCAGCGGAAATGCCTCAGACGCCTCGATTCCCGTTTCAAACAGCCATTGAATGACGCCATGCGTCTCTCCCAGGCCTTGGGTCATCTGGTTGACGACACCGGAGGCCGGCAGATTTACCAGGATTGCGCCAAACCCCATCGGCATGAGCAAGGCCGGCTCATATCCCTTCTCGATGGCCAGCCAGATCAGCAGGCCACCGACCAGATACATCACCACCTGCTGCATGGTGATCGACATCAGGCCCTCCCATAAAAATTCCATACTTCACAGCTCCCTTTTCGCCTTTTGATCAAATTCTTCCCCGATTGCACGCATGTCTTTCCAACTTTCATAAAAAAAGACCTGCGCTCCATCATGGAACGCAGGTCTGGTCATTTCAGACAAAGCCAGGACAGGGCTCACAGGCCCGCCATGCTTGTTGGCTCTGCCACGCACCAAGGTGCGCTGACTACTCCCCTTTGTTGTGATTCGGATATTACCACAACGATTGACGCTTGTCAAGGAAAAGAACACCATTCCTTCAGCGAAAGCCAATTGGCCAGGTTCGCCTCTTTTGTGATCAATCTCCTTACAAGAACGTATCGGTTAAAGGGTCAAGGCCGCTTGCTCAATGGCCCCTTCCTCCGCCTGCATCGCCTGCAGGGTCAAATCAAGCAGCTTATCCAGATCCCAACCCAGCATCTCCGCTCCGGCGGAAATGACATCCCGGGAGCATCCGGCGGCAAACTTTTTGTCCTTAAACTTTTTTTTCAGGGATTTCAGTTCCATGTCGGCCACACTCTTGGACGGGCGCATCAGGGCCGCCGCCCCGATCAGGCCGGTCAGTTCATCCGTGGCATAGAGCACCTTTTCCATCTCATGTTCCGGCTTGATGTCCACCCGGATTCCCCACCCGTGGCAGGCTGTGGCATGAATGATCGACTCCTCTGCCCCGGCCTGGCGCATCAGCTCCTGCGATTTTTCGCAGTGTTCTTCCGGCCACCGCTCAAAATCCAGATCGTGAAGCAGCCCTACCACGGACCAAAAATCCGCTTCCGACTCATATCCCAGCTTCCGGGCAAACCAGCCCATGACGTGTTCCACCGTAATGGCATGGCGCAGATGGAACGGTTCCTGATTGTATGTTGTCAGCAGTTTCCATGCCTGCTGTCTGTCCATAGACACAGTATGCTTTCCTCCCCATTTTTACGGAATAAGAGATGGAGCATCTGACGTCCGCAAAACGCACAGATCGACCATCTCTTATTTTTTATCGCAGATTTTAACGTTTGTCAATAGGCCGTTACAATCCCACCGTCATTGGCATAGACGGTGGTGATGCCGCCCGCCTCCAGAATCAAGGTGCTGGCAAATTTACACCTTGCCTCTACCTGTTCCTTCACCTGAAAGGCCCGATCCAGACAATTACAATGGCAAATGGCAAGGGTGCGCCCCTCATGGGACGGGTCGGCAACCATTCGATCCACCATCTTGGTCAACGCCTGCTTGATGGACAAGGCTTGACCCAATTTATATATTTCTCCCTCTGACGTCGCCGACATGAGCAACTTGATCTTTAACGCACCGGTGACCACTGCCTGGAGTTTGGTTAGCCGGCCGTTTTTCCGCAGGTTCTCCAGTGTCTCCAATACAAACAGGGTCTTCATCCGGTAGATGAACTGCTCCACCTCCCGGACAACATGCTTAAACGGCATCCCGCTGCCCGCCAGCTCCCGGATTTTCAACGCGGCCAATACCTCACCCGAAGAGGCGGAACAGGAGTTGAATACATGGACATTCTGATTTGGCGCTTCCTCCTCCAGAAGAAGACGCGCCTGTTCCGCGCTGTTGTGCGAACCGCTGAGCAAGGCAGACAGCGTCACCACATAGACGTCCTGCCCCTCGCCTCGATAGGCATCCAGATAGCTCTGAGGGGAAGGACAGGCAGTAGAGGGTGCCGTTTCACTTTGCTTCATGGACCAGAGCAGATCGGCCTGGTCAAAGGTATGGTCATCCACAAAGATACTGCCATTGGAGTGAATGGACAGCGGAACCTTCACGAAAATAGGATCCTTCATCATTTGTGGGGTCAGGTCACAGCAACTATCCACCACAATCTTAAAACTCATGGAATTCATCTCCAAATATGGTTTTAAAAATCAGATTCTGTTCATCAGTGTAACACAACTGCCTCTGGATGTAAAGGGGAAAGGCGGTTTTCTCCCCGCCTCGGTGCTCCTGACCGGATCAAAGTGGATGTCCCAGTTCCTGTTCCAGTTCAGCCAACAGTTTTTTGTCCTCTTTCGAGGAAAAGTCCAGCTGTTCATACAGGTCGGGCCGGCGCTCATGGGTGCGCAGAATGGACTGTTT
>JAYFPV010000380.1:0-7804 GCA_034927465.1 Lawsonibacter sp. | reverse complement strand
CAGCGTTTTTACTTTCTCATGGTCGCCTTCGAATAGCTCTAGGAAAGAGGCCTGAGTCCCCGTCGTCCCTTTTGAACCCAGCAGTTTCAGCGTGGAGATGCGGTACTCCACCTCCTCCAGATCCATCATCAGGTCATTCATCCACAGGGTGGCCCGCTTGCCTACCGTGACCAGCTGGGCGGCTTGGAAGTGGGTAAAACCTAGCGTAGGCAGTGCCTTGTATGTGTCGGCAAACTTGGCCAGACGTGCAAGAACCTGAACTAATTTGCGGCGGACAAGCTCCAGACCCTCACGCATCAGGATCACATCGGTATTGTCCCCCACATAGCAGCTGGTGGCACCCAAATGGATGATGGGCATCGCCTTGGGGCAAAGCTCTCCGTATGTGTGAACATGGGCCATCACGTCGTGCCGCAGCTTTTTTTCCCATTGTGCCGCTTTGCCATAGTCAATATCGGTGATATGTGCCGCCAATTCGTCCACCTGTTCCTGGGAAACCGGCAGTCCAAGCTCCATTTCCGCCCGGGCCAGAGCCACCCACAGCCGCCGCCAGGTCGAAAACTTTTTATCCGCAGAGAAGAGATACAGCATCTCGTCACTGGCATACCGAGAAGAAAGGGGGCTTTCATACGTATTTGTAGGCATATTGATCTCGACCTCTTTTATCTTGTTTTATCCCGTAAGGGTACGTTTAAAGTCAGTCTATTTTGGACCGATCCATTTGTAATGGTAATTATATCGTATTTTCTGCTGCAATGCCACACTTTCCAAAAAGTTTCCTGAATTTTTACAAAGAACAGTTCAACTATGCCGCTGGTTAAGGTCGGCCTGTCGTTGAAAAAGTCCATGCCTTACATGGGGCAATTCAAGTCAATTGTTTTCTTCTGCGGCATGTAAGCCTGAGAAAACACCGGCAAGCCACCGCCAACTCAAAGTTTCTCCTGCCCTTGGCATAAAAAGCGACAGGCGTCGTGAATTCGACGCCTGTCGCGGGAACGAGAAATAGATTACACTGCTTCGCCCTTCAGGAATTTCTCAAGACGGTTCAACCCCTCTTTGATGTTCTCCATGGAGGTGGCGTAGGACCAGCGGACAAAGTTTGGAGCTCCGAATCCGCTGCCCGGAACCACGGCTACCTTCCCATACTTCAAAAACAGGTTCCCAAAGTCATCGGAATCCCGGATGACAGCGCCAAAGAACTCCTTGCCAAAGAGCGGTTCAATGTTCATCATTACATAGAATGCGCCCTCTGGCTTGATGCAACTGACGCTCTCAATCTGGTTCATCCGCGCTACCATATAGTCGCGGCGCGCTTCAAATGCCTTGCGCATCTCTTCAACCGAGTCCTGCGGTGCAGACAGTGCCAGCGCGGCGGCCTTCTGGGAAATAGAGCTGGGCGAGCCGGTGCAGTGGCTTAAATAATTGCAGATTACCTTGGTAATGGCTGCGGGGGCTGCGATGTAGCCGATTCGCCAGCCAGTCATGGCATAGGACTTGGAAACCCCGTTTACCAGGAGAGTACGGGACTTGATCTCCTCCCCCAACGCGGCAAAGCTGACAAACTCGCCCTGATCGTAGACCAAGCGGTAGTAAATCTCGTCGGAGATGACGTAAATATCCTTCTCTACACAGACACGCGCAATGGCCTCCAGCTCCTGGCGGCAATACATCATGCCGGTTGGGTTGGACGGGTTGTTCAGGATCATGCACTTGGTCTTTGGGGTAATGGCAGCCGCCAACTTTTCCGGATTGATTTTAAAGTCTTCGAATTCAGACGCATCCACCACGACGGGCACACCGCCTACCATCCGAATCAGTTCAATGTAGCTCACCCAATATGGAGCGGGCAGAATCACCTCGTCTCCTGGATTTACTAGGGCCTGAAGGGCCACGTAGACACAGGTTTTTGCTCCGTTGGACACCGCAATTTCCTTTGGATCGTATTCAATGCCGCAATCCTCATTCAGCCGCTGACAAATCGACTTCCGCAGTTCTACTGTACCGGAAGATGGCGTATACCGTGTGTCATTATTCTGAATTGCCTTGATTCCGGCTTCTTTTATGTAGTCGGGGGTTGGAAAATCCGGCTCGCCGGCACCAAAACCGATCACGTCCTGCCCTTCCGCTTTCATCTGTTTAAACAAGGTGTCAATCGCCATTGTAGTAGACGGCTGAACCGCCAACGCAAGCTTGGATAACTCTTTCATGAAAATTTCCTCCTTTTTCCGGTAGACGGCGTCCTAATCTGCAGGTATTCCTTCATATATAATACCACTCGCCGTCAAAATATGCAACAATTCCTGCATATTTTTCTTTTCCTTTTCTCTTGAGGTCAGCCATAAACTAGACCATGGGCTATTATAAAGACAGACTTGCAAAAAAGCAATAGATAAAACGAAAAATATTCAAAATATGAAATTTTTAAATTTTTGTTATTCAAAACAAACAAGCGGGGAGCAAGCGAGCTGTCTTCCCTTTTTTCTCTGCATCCCAGCCAAAAAAACAGAACTCCTATGACCATAAGCATAGGAGCCCTGCTTAAGCTCAACCAGAGAACAAGAATTCGGCAAAACACACTTTATCGTTACAGAAACACCGCACAATTCACGGCGTTTTGCGTCCTCTGACAAACCATCTGACAGCATGTCAGAGCATTTAGAATTGTGCGGTGCTACCTTAAATCTTCTCCCGGATCAGCTCACCCATTTTCTTTGTTCCAACATAGCTCTCGCCCGGAGCGACAAGGTCGGCGGTGCGCCACCCGTCATTCAGAACAGCATCCACAGCATGCTCAATGGCATCGGCCTCCTGCGGTAGCCGGAACGTATACCGGAACATCATCGCCACAGAAAGGATGGTGGCCATGGGGTTGGCCTTATCCTGGCCTGCAATGTCGGGGGCCGAGCCGTGAATTGGTTCATACAGCCCGGGAGCGGTGTCCCCCATGGAGGCAGAGGGCAGCAGACCGATGGACCCAGTGATCATAGACGCCTCATCGGAGAGGATATCTCCGAACATATTTTCGGTGACCACCACGTCGAACTGACCGGGGGCCCGCACCAGCTGCATAGCGGCGTTGTCCACCAGCACATCCTCATATGCCACATCCGGGTACGCTGCCGCAAGCCGGTGCATCACACTGCGCCACAGGCGAGAGGTCTCCAGCACATTGGCCTTGTCCACGCTGGTCAGCTTTTTCCGACGAAGGCGCGCCAACTCAAACGCCCGTCTGCCGATGCGCTCGATCTCCAGCTCGGAGTAAGCCATCCGATCGGCTGCTTCCTCTCCCCTGTCGGCGGTCTGATACTTCTCCCGCTTGCCGAAGTAAATTCCACCGGTCAGCTCCCGAACGATCATCAGGTCAATTCCTTTGTCCGCAATCTCCTGCTTCAGGGGGCAGGCATTGGTCAGCGCAGAGCGAAGCGCGGCGGGACGCAGATTGGCGTACAGGCCCAAATCTTTTCGGATAGACAACAGGGCGGTTTCGGGCCGCTTCTCCGGCTCGGAGGCGTGCCCCCATTTCGGGCCGCCCACAGCGCCAAGCAAAACGGCGTCGCAGGCCCGGCAGAGATCGGCGGTTCCATCGGGATAGGACTTGCCCACCGCGTCGATGGCGCAGCCGCCCATCAGCACGTCAACGTATTCAAACCCATGGCCGAATTTTGCTCCAACGGTCTCCATGACCTGGACCGCTTCTCCCACCACCTCGGGGCCGATGCCGTCACCCCGGATCAATGCGATTTTATAGTTCATTTTGCCATTCCCCTTGCTTTCAGAGAATTGAGCAGGCCGCCACTTTGAATGATGCCCTGAATAAATTCAGGGAACGGCACAGCCTGATAGGTCTTTCCCGTGGTTTTGTCGGAGATAATTCCGGTGGCAAAGTCCACCTCGACCTGATCGCCGGCCTGAATTTCCTCCGCCGCTTCGGGACACTCCACAATCGGAAATCCAATGTTGATGGAATTTCGATAAAAAATGCGGGCAAAGGAAGGTGCGATGACACACTTGACGCCACAGGATTTGATGGCCAGCGGAGCGTGTTCGCGGCTGGAGCCGCAGCCAAAGTTCGAGCCGGCCACGATGATGTCGCCCTCCTCCACGGAGGCGGCAAAGGAGGCGTCAATGTCCTCCATGCAGTGGGAAGCCAGAGCGGCCGGAGACGGATCGTTCAGATGCCGGGCCGGAATAATGACGTCGGTGTCTACGTTGGCGCCGTATTTGTAAACTTTCATAAGTCTCTTCCTTTCCAATCAAATGTTTCGGGGGTCGGCTACGCAGCCGGCCAATGCGGAGGCGGCGGCCACGGCAGGGCTTGCCAAAATCACCTCGGAGGTGACATGGCCCATGCGGCCCACAAAATTGCGGTTTGTCGTAGAGACGGTGCGCTCCCCTTCTGCCATCACGCCCATGTGCCCGCCCAGGCAGGGGCCGCAGGTCGGGGTCGAAACAGCGGCGCCCGCCTCAATAAAGGTCTGGATCAGCCCCTCCGCCATGGCCTGGAGCACGATCTCCTGGGTGGCCGGAATTACGATGCAGCGCACATTGGAGGCGACCCGCTTCCCTTTCATCACGGCGGCGGCGGCGCGCAGATCGCTGATGCGTCCGTTGGTACAGGATCCGATGACCACCTGATGGATGGGCAGACCGGCCACCTCGCTGACCACCTTGGTATTTTCCGGCAGATGGGGCATGGCCACCGTAGGTTCCAGACAATCCAGATCAATGACCACCTCGCTGTCGTAAACGGCATCCGGGTCGGCTGCAAACGCTTCGCAGGCACGGCTGACCCGGCCGTTGACATATTCCATGGTCTTCTCATCCACGGGGAAAATACCGTTCTTCGCGCCGGCCTCAATGGCCATATTAGAGATGGTGAACCGGTCGTCCATCGTCAGGGAAGAGACACCCTCCCCCGCGAATTCCAGGGACTGATATAGCGCCCCGTCCACGCCAATGGATCCGATCAGGTGCAGGATCACATCCTTGCCGGATACATACGGCTGAAGCTTTCCCTTTAAGGTAACCTTGATGGCGGAGGGAACCTTGAACCACAGCAGGCCGGTGGCCATTCCCGCAGCCATGTCAGTGGAGCCAATCCCAGTGGAGAACGCGCCAAGGGCGCCATAGGTGCAGGTGTGGGAATCGGCGCCAACAATCACCTCACCGGGTGCGCACAGGCCCTTTTCCGGCAGCAGGGCATGCTCGATACCCATATGGCCCACATCAAAGAAGTTGGTAATCTCATACTTACGGGCAAAGGTTCTGGCCTGCAGGCAAAGTTCGGCAGACTTGATGTCCTTGCAGGGGGTATAGTGATCCAGCACAATGGCAATTTTATCCCGGTCAAAAACCTGGGTGAACCCGGCTTTTTCAAACTCGGTGATCGCCACGGGAGTAGTAATGTCATTGCCCAGCACCATATCCAAGTTGGCTTCGATCAGCTGCCCGGCCTCAACGCGATTCAGGCCGGCGGCTTTCGCCAAAATCTTTTGTGTCATGGTCATTCCCATAAAAATTCCTCCTCAACTGCTCTTTTGGCATAGTGCCAGTATGACAGAGCACTTGAAAAAAGAATGTAAACTATGTTATAATCTCAGTAAATTTTAGGAGGTGACTACAATGGATTTGATGCCCCACAACGAAACGGACTTTCCTGCCCACATTTGGCGCCCCTTCGCCGAACACAGGGCTCCCATCCGCTGCTCGACTGGGTTTCTGATCTACCTCCAGGGAACTGAGGCTACCTGTTTTTATTATCTAAAAGAAGGACGGGTCAAAAGCTTTATGCAATCGGAGAATGGAGACGAACGGGTTTTAAACGTCTATGAAGCAGGAAGCCTATTTGGAGAGGCCTCCTTTTTGGACGAGTTGCCGCGGGTATCTTCCGCGGTCGCCCTGACTCCCTGCCAGCTGGTCCCCATAGACCGCGAGTTGGTTACCCAGGAGATTGCAAAAGATCCGGGTATGGCGCTGGCAATTATGAAATATCTGGCCAGAACGGTGCGTCTGCTGTCGAGTCAGGTGGATCAAATTGCGTTCCGCCCCGCTGTTTGGCGGGTGGTGAAATACCTTCTCTCCCTCTCCTCTGCAGATGGGGAAATTCCATGTACGCAGGACGACATTGCCGCCTCCGTCTCGGCCAGCCGGGTCACGGTAAGTCGTATTCTCAATGATCTGGCGCGAAAAGGGTTGGTAGAACTGGGCTATCGCTGTATCCGGCTGCTGGACCGCGCTTCGCTGGAGTCCCTCTGTCAGGATTAGCCAGGCCATAAGAAACGCCGCCCCGCTTGCGTGCAAGCGGGGCGGCGTTTTTCGTTAAATTTTTGATCGCACTTGATTAGTCTCCCAAAGCAAAACTGCCCGATTCAAGGCGTCGTCAATGTTCGGCTGGAAGTTATCTGCGCCTACGTCGTCAAACAGTCCGGATTTCTGAAAAACGGACATGGGCTGTTCATTCACATGAGAAAACACCACCTGGATCCCCTTCCGGCGGCACTCATCCCAAAGGCGGCGCAGCCCAATCAGCGCCGTGATGTCCAGGGCGGGCACCGCCCGCATCCGTAAAATCAGCACATTTTTCTCCGTGTCACGGTCCATATGTGGAATTTTGTTGGCAGCCCCAAAAAACATGGGCCCGGAAATTTCATAGACCATGACATGGGGAGGGACAGGCTTCAGCCGCCCCTGATCGTCTTGGGTATCCTCCACATAGTCCCATTCCTTGATCACCGCCACATCGGCCATCCGCTTCATAAAAAGCAGGCAGGCTGTGGTCAGGCCAATGGCAATGGCCACCACCAGATCAAAGACTACGGTCAGGAAGAAGGTCAGCAGCAAAACAGCGATGTCGCTCTTCGGTGAGTGTTTGACAATGCGGATCACCATACGCCAGCCGCTCATATGGTATGCCACCTGAAACAGGATCGCTGCAATACAGGGCATCGGGATCAAAGCAGCGTAAGGCATCAGGAATACCAGTACAAACAGCAACACTACAGAATGGACCATCCCGGCCACCGGGGATCGTCCGCCGCTTTTGATGTTGGCCGCCGTCCGTGCAATGGCTCCGGTGGCCGGGATTCCCCCAAACAGAGCCGAGGCCGCGTTTCCAACCCCCTGCGCCACCAGCTCCATGTTTGAGTTATGCCGGGTTCCGATCATGTCATCCGCCACCACAGCCGACAGCAAAGATTCGATGGCTGCCAGGACCGCAATGGTAAAAGCGTCCGGCAGCACCGCCGCAATCATCTCATAAGAGAACGTCGGTACATGCAGAGCGGGCAGGGCGCTGGAGATGGTATACAAATCCCCAACCGTATTTACTGGCAAGTTCAGAAGCCTTACAGCTTCTGCTGTTACAATGACAGCTACAAAAGACGCTGAAATTTTGCTGGAAAATCTTGGCCAAATGATCAGAATAGCCAGGGACAGACAGCCGATTCCAAAGGCCGCCACGTTGAATGTCCCGATGGAACCTGCCACTTCCAGCAGCTTCTCCATGGTTTCAACCGGGGCATTCTGAAACGTCAGGCCCAAAAAATCTTTCATTTGACCGATGAGGATCGTGATCGCAATGCCGGCCGTAAACCCGACAGTAATGGTATATGGGATAAATTGAATTAGGTTGCCAAAACGCAGCAGCCCCATCAAAACCAAAAAAATTCCAGCCAGAATGGTAGCCACGGTCAACCCTTCCATTCCGTTTTTTGCCACAATGGCTGCCACAACGGTGGCAAATGCCGCCGTCGGGCCTGAAATTTGCACGCTGCTTCCTCCCAGCGCGGAAATCAGGACTCCGGCC
>JAYFPV010000314.1:0-9758 GCA_034927465.1 Lawsonibacter sp. | reverse complement strand
CTCTTAGGCACACATGCAAAAAAGTGAAAGGCCGCCCTTTTGGGGTATGGTTTGAAAGGTGGTATATGCCTTGAACTGTGCGTTTGACATCCTGGTGGTGGGTGCCGGCTATGCCGGAGCGGTCACCGCTCGGGGTTTGGCGGACAAGGGCAAAAAAGTTCGGATTCTGGAACGCCGGAACCACATCGCCGGGAATGCCTATGACCGCTTGGATCAGGCTGGGGTGCTTGTCCACCAGTATGGTCCCCACATTTTCCATACGAACAATAAGCAGGTGTTTGACTGGCTGTCCGGGTTTACCCAGTGGCGGGATTATCAGCACCGGGTGATTGCCAACATTCCGGGCGGGGCGGGAGGACGGATGACCTATCCGGTTCCCTTTAACCTTACCTCCATGGAAACCGCCTTTGGACCCGAAGAGGGCAGGCGGCTGGCGGACAAGCTGATTCAGGCCTATGGCGCGGAGAAAAAGGTCACCATTCTGGAGCTGCGGCAGAATCCAGACCCGGAAATTTCTGCTTTGGCCGATTATGTGTACGAGCATGTTTTTGTCCGCTATACCATGAAACAGTGGGGGCAAAAACCGGAGGACATTGATCCCGGAACCACGGCACGGGTGCCCATTTTTTTATCCAGGGATGACCGGTATTTTCAGGACGTTTACCAGGGGATGCCGCTGGACGGCTACACCCCGATGTTCCAGGCGATGCTGGATCACCCCAACATCACCCTGGAATTGGGGACAGATGCCCTGAGCCGGCTGGACGTAGCCGGAGAAGTATTGAAGGTGGACGGGGTTCCCTTTGACGGCCCCGTGATTTATACCGGCCAGGCCGACGAGCTGTTCGGTTTTCGCTATGGCCCTCTTCCCTACCGCACCCTGGACTTCCGGTTTGAGACGCTCCGTCGGGACGATTTTCAGGGTTATGGCACAGTAAATTATACTGTGGATCAGGAGTACACCCGTATTACCGAGTTCAAGCATCTAACCGGCCAGAACATTCCAGGGGTGACGACCATTGTCAAAGAATATTCCAGGACCTATTCTGGCATCTTGGGAGAGATTCCATACTATGCCGTGATAAACCCGGACAACAACGCGCTATACGAGAAGTACAAGGCTTTGGCGGATTGCGTTGGAAATTTGCACCTGCTTGGCCGTCTGGCGGAGTATAAATATTATAATATGGATGCAATTGCAACCAGAGCGCTGGAGTTGGCGGAAACACTGGCGTAACGAAATTTTGAATGGTAATAGGAGAGAGAAGGACATATGGATAAGCTGATTACCTTTGCCGTCCCCTGCTACAATTCTGCGGCTTATATGAGGCACTGTGTGGATACGCTGCTTCAGGGGGGGGACGACATCGAAATCATTCTGGTGGATGACGGTTCCACCAAGGACGAAACCCCTGCCATCTGTGACCGATATCAGGAGCAGTACCCAAACATTGTTCGGGCCATTCACCAGCCCAACGGCGGTCACGGAGAAGGCGTGAACCAGGGAATCCGAAATGCCAGGGGCTTTTATTATAAGGTAGTGGACTCCGACGACTGGGTGGACGTGCCTGCCCTCCGAAAGGCACTGGATAAGCTGCGCCAGTTTGTTCAAGATGACCGGCCGGTGGATATGATGGTGTGCAACTATGTGTATGAACATGTAGAGGACAACACCCAGCGGGTGATGAATTACCGCAACGTGTTTCCACGGAACAAGGTGTTCGGCTGGGATCAAATCGGCCGCTTCCGCCCCTCGCAATACCTGCTGATGCATTCGGTGATTTACCGCACCCAGCTGTTGCGGGACTGCGGGCTGGAACTGCCCAAGCACACCTTTTATGTGGATAACATCTTTGTTTATCAGCCTTTGCCTTCGGTGAAGAATATTTATTATCTGGACGTGGACCTGTACCGTTATTTTATTGGTCGGGCCGACCAGTCCGTCAATGAAAAGGTCATGGTGACCCGGGTGGATCAGCAGTTGCGGGTCACCTATCAGATGATTCAGTCTCACAACATGCGTGAGGTGTCGCAGCTGCACAAGAAGCTGGGCCGGTATATGTTTAACTACCTAGCCATGATGATGGCTATCTCCTCTATTTTCCTGGTTATCGATAACAGCCCGGAGGCCTTGGGCAAAAAGACCCAGCTGTGGGAGTATCTGCGCTCGGTGGATTCGGGGATCTACCATAAAATGAAGTATCGGGCGGTATCAGCGTTTACCAACTTCCCCGGCTACCAGGGCCGGAGGCTGTCCGTGCACTTGTACCGATTGGCCCGGAGGATTTACAAGTTCAATTGATGGGATGGGCTGCGCAAAAAAGGACCGCTTCGGCGGCCCTTTTTTGCGGGGGCAAGCCGTCCGAAAGGGGAAAAGAATGCACTTCGGAGTGAGGTGTGGTCGTTTGAACTTGTAGACGAAATTCAGACATACCACAAGAAGTTGTGCCCGTTCAGCGGCCAAAACCAAGGCACTGAAAAGGTACCAGAAATTTTCAAAAAAACCCTTGACACACACGGGGGTGTTGTTGTATGATAACGGGGCGTCTCAAGGGACGCAGTCTGCGATGATGCGGGAGATTGCTCAGAAATGAGGTAACTTCCGCGGAGTATGTCCGTAGAATCGGGCGGCTGAGACATCCGTGCCACGGCGTATATCGTCTGGCGGGGAGAAAACCGGCCTGTCGTTGTGCCGGTTTTTTCGTGTCCGGGAATGATACGCACGAACGCGTGTACACAGGAAGTTCTCACCGTACGGAGGCTGCACAAATTCAACTTTCGTATGTATTAAGGAGGAAAACCCCATGGCAGTTCAGAAAGAAATGATCCGCATTCGCCTGAAGGCCTATGATCACCAGCTCATTGACCAGAGTGCCGAGAAGATTGTAGAGACCGCCAAGCGTACCGGCGCCACTGTTTCCGGCCCCATTCCCCTGCCCACCAAGAAGGAAATCATCACCATCCTGCGCGCCGTCCACAAGTACAAGGATAGCCGCGAGCAGTTCGAGCGCCGCACCCACAAGCGTCTCATCGACGTCATCAAGCCATCCGCCAAGACGGTTGAGGCTCTGATGTCCCTGGAACTCCCCGCCGGCGTGGAGATCGAAATTAAGCTGTAAGGCTTATGGTGTGCGGCGCAGCCGCACACCCAAACCGAAGCCCAGCGAAGCGGGTTCGGTTTGGAGAGGAAAAGCAAGTGAGCGGACGGAGTTTTCACCGCAGGTGGAAACGGGGTATAGCGAACTTTGCTTTGACGAGTCAGTACCGCAGCTCATCGCGTTTTAGAGATGAGCGGGTCAAGTTGTTCGAGCAATAGACGATGTCCCAGCCCAATGGGAACAGGATCCAACTCGCCCAACCAATAACCTTTATAGGAGGAAAATCCAAATGGAGAAAGCGATCATCGGCAAAAAGATCGGCATGACCCAGATCTTCGATGAAGCCGGCCGCGTGGTGCCCGTCACCCTGATTCAGGCCGGACCCTGCGCCGTGGTGCAGAAGAAGACCGCTGAGAAGGATGGCTATAATGCCATTCAGCTGGGTTTTGAAACCGTGCCCCAGCGCAAGCTGACCAAGCCTGAGATCGGCCATCAGAAGAAGGCCGGTCTGGAGGAGTTCAAAAAGGTGCTCAAGGAGTTCCCGCTGAAGGACTGTTCCAAGTACGAAGTGGGTGACAAGCTGCTGGCCGACGTCTTTGCCGTCGGAGAGCTTGTGGACGTCACCGGCATCAGCAAGGGCCATGGCTTTCAGGGCGTTATCAAACGCCACGGCGCCAGCCGTCTGAAGGAGACCCACGGTACCGGCCCGGTTCACCGCCACGCGGGTTCCATGGGCTCCGGCACCGACCCCGCCCGCATCTTTAAGGGCAAAATCGGCGCCGGCCAGATGGGCGACGAGCAGATTACGGTTCAGAACCTGGATGTGGTTCAGGTGGACAATGAACTGGGCCTGATCGCGGTCCGAGGCGCCATTCCCGGTCCCAAGGGCGGCGTTGTGTTTGTGAAGAACACCGTCAAGCACGCCATGGAGAAGAAGGGCGTTGCCGGCACCAGCGTCAACCCGCAGAAGGCTTCCGCCCGGAAGAAGTAAGGAAAGGAGAGATTGAGTCATGCCTAAAGCAAACGTATTTAACATGGCCGGTCAGCAGACCGGCGAAATCGAGCTCTCCGAGGCTATCTTCGGGATCGAGCCCAATCAGGTTGTGGTCCATGAGGTGGTCAAGAATCACCTGGCCAACTGCCGTCAGGGCACGCAGAGCGCTCTGACCCGCGCCGAGGTTTCCGGCGGCGGCAAAAAGCCCTGGCGCCAGAAGGGTACCGGCCATGCCCGTCAGGGTTCTATCCGTGCCCCCCAGTGGATACACGGTGGCATTGTCTTTGCCCCCAAGCCCCGCGATTACAGCTACACCTTGAACAAGAAGGTGAAGCGCCTGGCCCTGAAGTCCGCCCTGTCCGCCAAGGCCGCCGAGGGCGCCGTGGTGGTCGTGGACGAGCTGAAGCTGCCTGAAATCAAGACCCAGGCGATGAAGAATTTCCTGAATGCCGCTGGCGTTACGAAATCGGTGGTTATCACCCCTGAGTTGGATGAGATTGTGGTCAAGTCCGCCCGGAACATTCCCGGCGTAATCACCACTACCGCCAAGATCCTCAGCGTCTATGACATTATCAATGCCAAGCAGCTGGTCATCGACAAGGCTGCCCTGGCGATCATCGAGGAGGTGTATGCGTAATGGCCACCACTGCTTATGACATTATCAAGCGCCCCATCATCACCGAGCGGTCGATGGAGCAGACCGAGATGAAGCGCTACACCTTTGAAGTGGCTAAGACCGCCAACAAGATCGAAATCGCCAAAGCGGTGGAGGAGATCTTTGGGGTTAAGGTTGCCAAGGTGAACACACTGAACATGCAGGGAAAAGCCAAGCGCATGGGCAACCGGCCGGCCGGCCGCCGTGCCAACTGGAAAAAGGCAATGGTCACTCTGGTTGCCGATTCCAAGTCCATCGAGTTCTTCGAAGGTATGGTGTAAGGAGGAATTGAAAAATGGCGATTAAGACCTATAAGCCCACAACCCCCTCCCGCCGTCACATGACTGTGTCCGCCTTCGAGGGGATCGACAAAAAAGCCAAGCCCGAGCGCAGCCTGACGGAAGTTCTAAAAAAGAACGCCGGCCGCAACAGCTATGGCCGCATCACTGTCCGCCACCACGGCGGCGGCAATAAGCAGAAGTACCGCGTCATTGATTTTAAGCGGGACAAAGAGGGCAAATCGACTGTGGTCAATCTGCAGTACGATCCCAACCGCAGCGCCAACATCGCCCTGATCGAGTATGAGGATGGCGAGCGCCGCTACATTCTGGCCCCCAACGGCCTGAAGGCGGGTCACATCATTATGACCGGATCCGGTGCCGATATTCTGCCCGGCAACTGTCTCCCCATTGCCAACATTCCCGTGGGCGAGCTGATTCATAACATCGAGCTGTACCCCGGCAAGGGCGCTCAGCTGGTTCGCGCCGCAGGCGTGGCTGCTCAGCTGATGGCCAAGGAGAATGGCATGGCGCAGGTTCGTCTGCCCTCCGGCGAGGTTCGCTACGTCCGCGAGGACTGTAAGGCGACCATCGGGCAGGTGGGCAACACCGACTGGGCCAACATCCAGCTCGGCAAGGCCGGCCGCAAACGCCATATGGGCTGGCGGCCCACCGTCCGCGGCTCCGCGATGAACCCCAACGACCATCCCCACGGCGGCGGCGAAGGCAAGAGCCCGGTCGGCCGTCCCGGCCCTGTTACTCCCTGGGGCAAGCCGGCCCTGGGCTACAAGACCCGCAAGACGAAGAACCGCACCAGCAAGTTCATCGTCAAGCACCGTAATGCCAAGTAAGGAGGCAGTAAAAGATGAGCAGAAGCATTAAGAAAGGCCCCTTTTGCGCCCCTGAGTTGCTGAAGCGGGTCGATGAGATGAACCAGAAAGGCGAGAAGAAGGTACTGAAGACCTGGAGCCGAGCCTCCACCATCTTCCCCTCCTTCGTTGGACACACTTTTGCGGTGCATGATGGCCGCAAGCATGTGCCTGTTTATGTCACCGAGGATATGGTAGGTCACAAGCTGGGCGAGTTCGTGCCCACCCGCACCTTTAGGGGTCACGCGGGTTCCAAGACTAGCAAGTAAGGAGGAGAGAAACGATGGAAGCTGTTGCAAATTTAAAGTATCTGCGGATCTCTCCCCGTAAGGTGAAGATCGTCCTGGACCTGATCCGGGGAAAGAATGTGGCTATCGCCACCGCAATTCTGCTGCAGACCCCCAAAGCCGCTTCGGAACCGGTTCTGAAGTTGCTTAAGAGCGCTGTCGCCAATGCGGAAAACAACGATCAGATGGATCCTGAGAAGCTGTACGTGTCCGCCTGCTACGCCAACCCAGGCCCTATCATCAAGCGCATGATGCCCCGGGCTCAAGGCCGCTCGTTTAGGATCAACAAGCGCACTTCTCACGTCACCATCGCTGTGAGCGAGCGCTAAGGGAGGAGGAACAATATGGGACAGAAAGTTAATCCCCACGGCCTACGAGTGGGCGTCATCAAAGATTGGGACTCCCGTTGGTATGCCCGCGACGATAAGGTCGGCGACCTGCTGGTGGAGGACAAGAAGATCCGCGACTACCTGAAAAAGATCCTGTACGGTGCTGGCGTTCCCAAGATTGAGATCGAGCGGGACAACGCCAAGACCCGCATTTATCTGCACTGTGCCCGTCCCGGTGTGGTCATCGGCAAGGGCGGCGAGGAAATTAAGAAAATTGAGGCTCAGCTGGTCAAGATGACTGGCAAGAGCATTGATTTGAAGATTGTGGAAGTACGGGATTCCGACATTAACGCTCAGCTGGTGGCCGAGAACATTGCTCAGCAGCTGGAGAAGCGCATCGGATTCCGCCGCGCCATGAAGAATTCCATGGGCCGGGCCATGCGCGCTGGAGCCAAGGGCATTAAGGTGTCCTGCGGCGGCCGTCTGGGCGGAGCCGAGATTGCCCGCACGGAGCATTATCATGACGGCACCATTCCTCTGCAGACGCTGCGTGCCGACATCGACTACGGCTTTGCTGAGGCTGCTACCACCTACGGCCGCATTGGTGTGAAGGTGTGGATTTATAAGGGCGAGGTTTTGACCCAGGCTCTGCGCACCACGCCCCGCACACTGGATACCAGCAAGCCCTACCAGGATCACCGGGATCGTCCCCGCCGTGATCGCCGGGAGGGTGGCTTTAACCGCGACCGCCAGAGCGGTGGCTTTAACAACAACCGTGGCCCCCGTCCTGCCGGTCCGGGTGGCTTTAACAACAACCGTGGCCCCCGTCCAGCGGGCCCGGGTGGCTTTAACAACAACGGTGGCCCCCGCCCAGCGGGACCGGGTGGTTTTAACAACAATGGCGGCCCCCGCCCAGCGGGACCGGCCAACACCGCTAAGGAAGGAGGCGCTCAATAATGCTGCTCCCTAAGCGCGTTAAGTACCGCCGCGTACACCGCGGACGGATGAAGGGCAGAGCCAGCCGTGGCAATACCGTCACATATGGTGAGTACGGTCTTCAAGCCGTCGAGCCCGCGTGGATTACCAGCAACCAGATCGAGGCAGCCCGTATTGCCATGACCCGTTACACCAAGCGTGGCGGCAAGGTCTGGATCAAGATTTTCCCTGATAAGCCCGTGACCGAGAAGCCGGCCGAGACCCGCATGGGTTCCGGTAAAGGCTCTCCCGAGTACTGGGTGGCCGTGGTCAAGCCCGACCGCGTGATGTTCGAGATTGCGGGCGTTCCCGAGGAGACTGCTCGCGAGGCTCTGCGCCTGGCCAGCCACAAGCTGCCCATCAAGTGCAAGATTGTGAAGCGTGAAGAGACCGAGAAGGGTGGTGAAGCGTAATGAAGGCCAATGAAGTCCGTAAGATGTCCGGTACCGAGCTGGAAACAAAACTGATGGACCTGAAGAAGGACCTATTTAACTTGCGCCTCCAGCACGCCACCAACCAATTGGATAACCCAATTCGGATCGCTGAGGTCAAAAAGGATATCGCCCGGGTCAAAACCATCATCCGCGAGCAGCAGCTCGCGGGCCGTTAAGAGGAGGATTAGACAATGGAAAACAGGACTTCTTCTCGTAAAACCAGAGTCGGCATGGTGGTTTCGGACAAGATGGATAAAACCGTTGTGGTTGCCATCGCCGACCGCGTGGCCCATCCTCTGTACAAGAAGATTGTAAAGAGAACCTATAAGTTGAAGGCTCATGACGAGCTCAACCAGTGTGGCGTGGGCGACCGCGTCAAGGTCATGGAGACCCGCCCCCTGTCCAAGGACAAGCGGTGGCGCGTGGTTGAGATTCTCGAGAAGGCGAAGTAAGGAGGTGTCGGTATGATTCAGCAGGAAAGCTATCTGAAGGTTGCCGACAACACCGGCGCCAAGGAGATTAAGACCATCCGTGTGCTGGGCGGCTCCAAGCGTAAATTCGGCAACATCGGTGATGTGGTTGTCGCCTCTGTTCGTAAGGCTCAGCCGGGTGGCACAGTAAAGAAGGGCGAGGTCGTAAAGGCCGTGATCGTCCGCACCGCCCGAGGTGTGCGCCGTGCAGACGGTTCTTATGTCCGGTTCGATGACAACGCCGCCGTCCTCATCAAAGAGGATAAGAACCCCCGCGGCACCCGTATTTTTGGCCCAGTGGCCCGTGAGCTGCGCGACAAGGATTACATGAAGATCCTGTCTCTGGCTCCCGAAGTGCTGTAAGGGAGGGCGAGAAAAATGAACAAAATGAGCATTAAGAAGGACGATCTGGTCGTCGTTCTGTCCGGCAAGGACAAGGGCAAACAGGGCAAGGTTCTAAGTGTTATGCCCAAAGACGGAAAGGTAGTCGTGGAGAAGGTAAACGTGGTCTCCCGGCACACCAAGCCCCGCAAGCAGGGCGACCAGGGCGGCATCATCAAGAGGGAAGCTCCTCTGTATGCGTGCAAAGTCCAGCGCGTCTGCCCCAAATGCAACAAGCCAACCCGGCCTGCGCATAAGCTGCTGGCCGATGGCAAGAAGGTCCGCATCTGCAAAAAGTGCGGTGCCGAAATTTGAGAGAGGAGGAGTGAATCGAAATGGCTAACACGCCCAACCTGAAGAAAAAGTATCAGGACGAGGTCGCTCCTGCTCTTATGCAGAAGTTCGGCTATAAGTCCACGATGCAGATTCCACGTGTGGAGAAAATTGTGGTCAACGTCGGTTGCAGCGAGGCTCGTGAAAATGCCAAAGTGCTGGATGCCGTAGTGAACGACTTGACCATTATTACCGGTCAGAAGGCTGTGATTACCAAGGCCAAGAAGTCTGTGGCCAACTTTAAGCTTCGTGAGGGTATGCCCATCGGAGCGAAGGTGACTCTGCGCGGCAACAAGATGTGGGAGTTTCTGGATCGCCTGTTTAACGTGGCGCTGCCCCGTGTCCGCGACTTCCGTGGCATCTCTGCCGATGCCTTTGATGGCCGCGGCAACTATGCGCTGGGGATCAAAGAGCAGCTGATCTTCCCCGAGATTGAGTACGACAAAATCGACAAAATCCGCGGCATGGACATCGTGGTGTGCACCACAGCCCAGACCGATGAGGAAGCCCGCGAGCTGCTCCGGCAGATCGGCGCTCCCTTTGCCGGCCGTTAAGGAGGAGGAAGAATTATGGCGAAAAAATCAATGATCCTGAAGCAGCAGGCTGAGCCCAAATTCTCCAGCCGCCGCTATAACCGCTGCAAGATTTGCGGCCG
>JAYFPV010000323.1:0-1555 GCA_034927465.1 Lawsonibacter sp. | reverse complement strand
TTGTTTTTATCTGCATCTGCGCTTGCGCCGCTTTCAATCCAAGCGTCCACTTCGGATACTCTAAATTTGTACAGCCTTCCAACTTTATGGAAGGGAATGGTATCCTTTTTGACCCAAGACCGGATGGTGTCCTTGCTGCAGCCAACGTGCTTTGAAATTTCCTCGAGGCTAAGCCAATGTTCTACAGCATTTACTTTACTATCCTTCATGTCCAATAAAACTCCCTTCCAATGAATTAAGTGCCATATCTTGTTACCAAACCCTCATAGTATCCTTTTACCTTGCAAAAGGTTTTCCACACATCTTCTTCTGGCGTTTTCAGAACATTGATTAAATCGGTGTAGTTCTCAGGTGTTTCGAGAACCTTATTAAAATCAACCTTATATTCGCGTCCAAAACATACAAGCTGCTTGGCATCATCACGGACATGGTTTTCGACTGCATGTGTTCTCTCGTAGGCTTGTAAATTTTGAGTTTCTTGAAGCAACAATCTGCGAGGGACAATTTTATTTTTACTGTCAGCCGGGTCGAAATAAAGTTCCCCATATATCCCAGCAGTTATAAACTCGGAATAATCAAGTGCTTTCTCGAAAATGGTCAAGCCCAATAGACAGGGAGTGCCCAGCTTTCGTAGTAACATCGAAAAAACGAGGCTAGATGGTTCCGTAACGGCGGGCTTTGGTGAAGCCCATTCGGCCTTTTCTTTCGTTGCATACGCTGCGACACAATCAAGATCAATCATTTGATATTCCAGATCTCGGTACCCATATCGCAGGAAAGTTATGAATTGTATGGTTTCATCTTTGTTCAGAAAAAAATTGTGCAAAAACGGCTTGAGAAAATACCGTTCATATTTCTCAGGGGAAAACTCATTTAACATTTCAAAAGCGTCGAGCCCGTCAAACTCTGTTTCTGCAGTATCCCAAAGGGTTTGTCCAAGGGCAACTAATTCTTCAGGTGCTGCTTGAAAATAGTACTTGGCAAACAAATACTCCTGAAACCCCGGGTCGATATATAGGAGCTTCGTGTCTTGCTCATACATCATGCACGCTGTTGCACAGGCATCATGTATAAAGTTCTTACTGGTCATAGCGCTAGGGTTTTCAATGTTATTCTTTGTGACCAGATTTTCAAAGTAATCTTCAAATGTGTCAGGATCAAATTCTGATTTGTGCTTCATATATGTGGTGGCACAAAGTTCGGAGAATACTTTCGTAAACTCGTCAGCATTTTGAGCACTTCTAAAAACTCTCGAATAGCCTTCCTTTTCCTCGTCGTGTCCATATACAATCGCATCATATACGGCTCTGTAAAAGCGTCTCTTTTCTCCATCAAAGGATTCTACAATAGGATACTTCATAATAACAAAGGTCAGCAGCATGGGATTTGAAGCAAACACCTTGTGCCTTTGAAGGAAATCGCCCTCCGTGTAATTTTTTATACTTTCGATAATGGCTTCGTCGTCACAACCCTTTAAGAGGTTATCAATTAGTGTAGTTGACTGCTCCCTGCT
The DNA here is from genome assembly GCA_034927465.1 of Lawsonibacter sp. GTDB lineage: Bacteria > Bacillota > Clostridia > Oscillospirales > Oscillospiraceae > Lawsonibacter. The sequence continues at coordinate 42 of JAYFPV010000323.1, read as the reverse complement.
GAAGGGGTGAAGATACATCCGTGAGAAACCAGTGATGCCTTT
>JAYFPV010000130.1:0-4287 GCA_034927465.1 Lawsonibacter sp. | reverse complement strand
CCGAAAATCAGCTTGCCCTTATCGGTAGTGGGAGAGGTAACATAGTCGGTGGCCATGAAGAAGGCACCCAGCATCAGGCCGCCAGACAGCAGCTGATAGATGGGGTCCTGATGGCCCAACAGACTAAGTACTGCCACAGTGGCCAAATAAGAAACGGGAATCATGGGGCTGATGACCTTTGTCACAATTAAATAAATGCCACCCAACAGAATGGTAATGGCGCAGGTCTCGCCCAGGACACCGCCGTAGTTACCCAGCAGCAAGGTCAGGTAACCATCGGCACCCACTTTTCCTGCCACAGCCAGTGGAGTGGCGGAAGTAAAGGCATCGATGCCGTTCTCCGGCTTGGGATAGTTTGCCATGCGACTTGCAAAGCCGACTGCCAAAGCAATACGGGCCACAATCGCTGGGTTGGCAAAGTTATAGCCCAGACCGCCAAAGAGTTGCTTCACAATCACAATGGCAATAAACGCGCCCACGATGGCCATCCACCAAGGCAGGGTTGCGGGCAGGTTGAACGCCAGCAGCATACCGGTCACAGCGGCAGAAAAATCACCGGTTGGGATCTCACGGCCAACCATCTTGCAGTAGCCATATTCAAAGAGAACGCAGGCCGCTACCGTAACGGCAGTGAGAATCAGCGCATTGATTCCAAAAATCACCACGGACGCAAGCAACGTGGGCACCAACGCGATGCAGACGCGCTGCATAATTTTTTGAGTGCTGTCCGGGCTGGTAATATGAGGCGCGGCAGTCACAATCAGTTTATTGGCCATTACTTTTTCCCTCCATTCTTCATCATAATCTTCGCCAAGGCAATGGAGGGTGCCAAAGGCCGCTTGGCGGGGCAGATAAAGGAGCAGGTTCCGCAGCTCATACACAGGTCAGCGTTCAGCTCCTGAAGCAGCTCCAAGTTGCCGTCGTGATAAGCCTGAACAATTTCTTTGGCGGACAGGCCCAGGGGGCAGGCGTTGGTACACCGACCGCAGTGGATGCAGTTGGTCTCCTTAGGAAGATGGGCCCACTTTTTGGAGAAAGCCATCACGGCATTATTGTTTTTCAAAATCGGTTGAGACAGGTCGGCGACACAGTTCCCCATCATGGGGCCGCCGTACAGCACCTTACCCGGCTCGTCGGTCAGACCCCCGCAGAAGTCCAACAGTTCCTGAATCGGGGTACCAATAATCACTTCCACATTCTTTGGCTCTTTGACCACATCACCCTCTACTGTCAGCCGCTTGGTCACCAGCGGAATACCGGTTTCCAGATACTTGCCAACGAAGGCCACAGAGGTGACGTTCATCACAATGACACCCACATCAGAGGGCAGGCCCGGAAACGGAACTTCCCGTCCGGTGCAGTTCTCGATCAAAACTTTTTCAGCGCCCTGAGGATACCGGCAGGCCAGAGTTTTTACCTCGATGTTCGGAACGTCAATGGCGTCCTTCATCTTTGCGATGGCTTCCGGTTTATTGCCCTCGATTCCAATGACGCAATTGGCAATGTTTAAGTACTTCATAACGGCTTTGACACCGCTGAGAATAAAATGAGTATCCTCAATGAGGCAGCGGTTGTCGGACGTAATATAAGGTTCGCACTCAGCGCCATTGATGATCAGGGTATCAACCTCGTCCAAATTCTTGGGTGCAAGCTTCACCGCCGCAGGGAACCCGGCGCCGCCCAAACCCACCAGACCGCTGGCGCGGACGGCGTCCTGAAAAGACTTCAGATCAACGATCTTGGGCGGGGCAATGGCGGGATCCACTTTCTGCTGACCGTCTGGAACGATGACCACGGCCGTTTGAACCGCGCCGTTGGGAGCGGTGATCGTGATAATCCCATCCACAATCCCGGAGACGCCGGAATGGATGTCAGAGGAGACAAAGCCACCGGACTTGCCCACCACGGTGCCCACATACACCTGATCGCCCTTGGCTACAGCAGGGGCTGCAGGAGCTCCGATATGCTGAGCCATGGACAAGACGATCTTTGACGGCAGAGGCATCACTACCGTCTCAAGGTTGGAAGTCCGCTTCTCATGGGGGACTTCCGCGCCTTGTGCGGAACGTTTGAGAAATTTACTCATTCAAATTTCGACCTCCCTATACTGCAATTGCTGGAACAACGAATCATCTGTTTCATTCAATCCCACCTATTTTTCCGCATCTCATCAAAAATTGCGATCTTGTTTAAGTGGGGTGCCCTCCCTGAACGAAACACCGTGCGCTCCATTTCATAAACACCGAATTGGCGCACGACAAAACCCGCCGGTCCCCTTTTCCCGTCTGTGTTGCGTCTCTCAATCGGGGGACCGTCGGCCTTGTTTATGCCGCCTATCATACACCTTTCTACATGAAATTGCAAGATTGTTTTCAAAAAAAACAGTCATTTCCTGCGCTTTCCATCCCAAAAGCCCGTCCAATTTTGGTCAAAAAGATGGGGCGCGGACCACCGGTCCGCGCCCTCTTTGGCCTGTTCTCTTCGATTAGCAGCCGCAGCCGTTATTGCCGCAACCGTTGTTGCAACCACAGCCGCTGTTGCAGCCACAGCCATTATTGCCGCCGAAAACGCTCCCGCCGCAGCAACAGAACAGAATGATGATCAGAATAATGATCCACAAGCAGCCGCAGCCACCGCCGCCGCCACAACCGTTATTACAGCACCCCATTTGAGTACCTCCTGTTTATGAAAGTTTTAAGAGAGCTGTTTGCCCCTCTCAATCCTATCATATGCGAAAGCCAAAAATGGGTTCAGCCACATTCAAAGGATTTTTTCCGAAAAGACACGCAACATTGTGGCTACCTCGGCCCGGTTTGCGCTTTTTTGAGGGCTGAGGGTCAGCGCGTCAGCGGAGGAACTGCTGATAATTCCCTCTGCAACCGCCCAGGACAAGGCCTTTCTGGCCCAATCGCTTGTCTCAGACAAATCTTGATAGCCGGACAAGTCCGCCCCATCGGCCAGATTCAACCCTAAATAATTGCCCGCAAAGCTGTACAGCAGCACTACGACCTGTTGGCGGGTAACCTGCTTCTCCGGGCTGAAGGTATTGGCCCCGGTTCCGGCGGTAATTCCCTGAGCCGCGCCCCATTTCACATAGGAGGCATACCAGGCAGATTCCGGCACATCGGCAAAGCTGACACTGGCAGACTGGAGCTGGGACACGGGGGAATCCGCCATCCGGTAGAGTACAGTCATCAGCATTGCGCGATTCATGACGGAACCGGGTTCAAAATGGTTCTCATCCATCCCGGAGAACAGGCTGTTCTCATAGACATAGTTCACCGGGGCATAATACCAATCCGTACGGCAGACATCGTAAAAAGGCGTGGTCTTTGTGCCCTCGTCCGTCACCTGATAGCTCCCCTGCACTCCCATCTGGGCTGCGCCGGACAGAACGGTCATTTGAGCGGTGGTGTCCTCTCCCACCAGATAACGGTGGTTGGCAATCAATTGGCTGCCAGAGGCCACCTCGGTCCCCGCTGTCACGTCGATCACCGCCCCTCTGTGAGACACGGTGACCCTACCTGCCAACATCAGCACGCCTCCGCCGGTGGGCAGCTCCACGGCAGCCCCTTCGTTCCAGTTCCGCGCCTGAAGAGAAGTGCTATACAACACTCCGGACGCTCCCCCGGCCAAATATCCCTTCTGAAAATCGTCCAGCGTGCCTTTGGCGTTGTCGTAGGTTTCCTGAAGCTTGGCGTTGGCCGCCGCCGCTCCCGTTTCGACCGCACTGGGAAAAAAGGTGTTTTTCAAATAACTGAGGGTAACCAGACTGTCTTCTGAGGACAGGGCAAAGGCCACGCAGGCCATCAGAACCAGCACCCCGACCGCACACAGCAGGCGGGCGGCAGATCTCTTCATTTTGTATCCTCCCCTGCTCGTCCCTCAGCCAAGTCTTCCCGTTGTGAGATCATGTAGCTCAATGCCAGCAGGCTGTCGGAAAAGTGGACGGACTCCACTACCACGTCGTCCCGATTAAAGGTAATTTCATAGTTTGTGAAATTCCAGATACCCTTCACTCCGGCGGACACCAGACGATCCCCCATCTCCTGCGCAGCAGAAATGGGCACCGTCAGCAGGCCCACGTTCACCGGATGCTGAGCCAGAAAGGACTCCAAAGAAGACGCATGGTACACCGGCACGCCGGCAATCTTCGTGCCAACCACCTGCTCGTTCAGATCGAATGCGGCCAGCAGTCGAAATCCATTGCTGGAAAACTTAAAGTTTTTAATGAGGGCACGACCCAGGTTTCCGGTGCCCAGCACTACAATTGTATGGCCGCGGCTG
>JAYFPV010000271.1:0-3885 GCA_034927465.1 Lawsonibacter sp. | reverse complement strand
CAGGCAAAATCTGTCACTCTGATGGGTGCGGCAATGGCCATTCTCACGATGGTTGGCGTCGTCTGGAAGGGGGCCAACAAAACCGGCGCAGCTGCCAGTATGATTAGCGGATTTGCAACCGCCTGCATTTGGTATTATTTGGGCCAGCCTTATGGCGTCATGGCAGCACTTCCTGCTGTCGTCGTGGCATTTATCGTTTTGCTGGTCGTAAGCAAGGTTACTGCACCTCCACCAATAGATATTATTGAAAAGTTTTTCCCTGAAGATGAATGAAACAGTTACTTTAAGAATCGTCGGTATTACTGAAACGTGTCCGCCTAATAACAGAAAGGGTCTGTAGATATGAAGTTGGATTTGGCCATTGTAAATGGAATCGCATTTTTGGAAGGGGGCTTCCGCAAAGCAGACATCGGTATTAAGAATTGTAAAATCGCGCTGGTATCGGAAACCGGCTGCCTGCCCGAAGCGGAGCGCATCATTGATGCTGAAGGAAAATATGTGCTGCCCGGTGGTATTGATACCCATGTGCATTATCGTGATCCCGGTCATGCCGAGCGGGAGACTTTTCGAGTCGGTACCCGTGCGGCGGCGGCGGGCGGATGCACGACCTTCTTCGAGCATCCCATTTCCATTCCACCACAGTATAATGCGGAAATTTTGCACAACCGTGTGGATTTGTGCCAGAAGAATAGCTGTGTTGATTTCTGCTTTTTTGGCGCTGCCGGCGGTGAATTCCCGGAAGAGATTGAGCCGCTTTCCCATGAGGGTGTTGTCGCCTATAAGACGTTCTTACATGAAGCGCCTGAAGGCCGTGCACAGGAATTTCAGGGGCTTACCAGCGCAAATAATTTTCAGCTGATGCGGGCACTGGAAGAAGTGAAAAAGACCGGCTTGACACTGGCGGCGCATGCGGAGGACAATGAATTGGTCTCCGGTAATATCAAGCGTCTGCGTGCCGAAGGCCGCGTAGACTATATGGCCCACTGCGAGTCCCGTCCGCCCATTGTGGAGATTGAGGCCATTGCCAAAATGCTGCGCTTCAGTAAAGAAGTCGACTGCCCGGTGGAGTTGGTTCATGTATCTACCAGCGGTGCGATGGAATTGGCCAAGCAGGCCAAGAGGGACGGCCAAAAGGTGCTTGTCGAGACCTGCCCGCATTATTTGTTGCTGGATGAGAGCTATGTGGCTCAGTATGGCCCCTATGCCAAGTGTAATCCGGCGCTTCGTAAGCAGGAAGAGGTCGAAAAGCTGTGGGATTATGTGTTAGACGGCACGGTGGATTTTATCGGCAGCGACCACAGTCCCTTCTTGGTATCCGAAAAGGAGACCGGCAATCAAGATATTTTTGTCGCTCCCTCCGGCTTCCCCGGAATTGACCTGCGTCTGCCTCTTATGCTTACCGAGGCGAAAAGAGGCCGCCTGAGCATGGAGAGGGTTGTTGAGTTGCTTTGCGTCAATCCTTCCAAGTGCTTCAATCTTTTCCCCCAAAAGGGTACACTTTCTGCCGGTGCCGACGGTGACGTTGTTGTGGTGGATATGAACAAGGAAGTGATCTGCCACGCGGCAGACAGCTACAGCCAAGCCAAGGGAATCTCGAAGGTCTACGAAGGATGGAAGCTGGGCTGTACCGTGGATTACACAGTGGTTCGCGGCCGTGTCGTGTATGAGGATGGCGTTGTGGATGAGAACGCCGCCGGTTGGGGCAAGTTCGTCAAACCGGTACTCACAAAGTAAGAAAAGCCTGAAAGGAGGCGGAGGCTTTCGATACCTCCGTCTCTTCTGGCTTTGAAAAGCGAGGCAGATAAAATGAATCTGGTAAATGAAATTTTGGCAGACATCGGAAAAGTGGGAAAAAATACGGATGGCTCCTATACGCGTATATGCTACGGTGCGGAATATTTTAGGGCTGTCGATATTGTAGAAAAACAGATGAACGCTTTGGGAATGCGGGTGAGCTGTGATGCTGCCGGCAATATCCATGGTGTCCTGCCTGGCACAGATCAAAACATAAAAAGCATTATCATGGGCTCCCATTTAGATACAGTGCCTTCCGGCGGCTTATTCGACGGCGCCTATGGCGTGTCAGGGGCATTGGAAGTGGTGCGGCGTATGCGGGAGGAGGGCAGGTCTTCTCGTCATACGATCGAGATCTACGGCTTTAATGCCGAAGAGTCCAGCCCAATTGGCGGCACCTTTGGCAGTCGTGCAATCGTGGGCCAGGTTTCTGCCGATCAGCCAGGGTTGGCGCAAGCGCTCAAGCAGTATGGGCATACAGTAGAGGAAATTCTGGCCTGCAGGAGGGATTTTTCCAATGCTAAGTGCTATTTGGAATTGCACATTGAGCAGGGCGATCTGTTGTTCAATCGTGGCTTGAAAATTGGTGTCGTCAGCGGAATCGTGGGTATCGTTCGTTACAAGGTGGTGGCCGTCGGTCACAGCAACCATGCGGGTACCACCATGATGAAAAACCGAAGAGATGCAATGGTGGCTATGGCGAAGCTGATCGCGGAGGCGGACGAACGCTGCCGCAAGATTGACGATACGCTGGTGCTGACAGTCGGAACGATCCAATGCTGGCCTGGATCAGAGAATGTGATTCCGGGCCGCGTAGAATGTATCTTTGAGATGCGTCACATGGATTCCACCAAGACAGATGAGCTGATCAAAGAGATCCGCGAAATTGCAGACAGTATCCATACAGCAAATTTTTCGATAGCCAAGACAATTGACAAAGGCGGCGTGCACTGCGATGCGCATCTGATGGACGTGATTGGCCGTTCGAGCGAGGACGTTGGAATCAGCCACATTGTTATGCCAAGCGGCGCCGGGCATGATGCCAACCCAATCGCCCATTGCGTGCCGATCGGTATGATTTTTGTGCCCAGTAAGAGCGGCCTGAGCCACTGTGTTGAGGAATGGACAGAGCCGGAAGACTGCGCAAATGGTGCTGAAGTTTTGTATCGTACCGTTCTGACGCTGGACAAAGAGGACTGAGGAAGAGCGGAATCCGGTATCCGCGCGGCCTTGCGGTCTCACAGAAAGGCTAGAGTACGCTCAAAAAGATGAATATTTAAAATATAAATAATAATATCCCGAGCAAAATTCTCTTTGCCCGGGATATTATTATGCCATGCGATGGCAAAAAGGCTGGTTGCTTTTTATAGGATTTATGGTAAGATCAATATGCGGTCAAGTATTCAAAATGGAGAAAAAAGGCCTGCTGGTTAAAAATTCGCGTAAGGAAATAGGAGTCCACATGAAACAGATAGAAGAGCAACCGCAGGAGAAACAGCCGCAATATATCAATTCGATTATTCGCGCGACTAATATTTTAGAGCTGTATGCAAAGTTGGACAGGCAATATTTGGGCATTGCCGAAATTAGTAAGGAATTAGAGCTACAGAAGACGACTGTTTTCAATATTATGAAAACGCTGGTACACCAGGGGTGGCTGGTGCAGGATTCCCCAAGCGGAAAATACCGTCTTGGAACGAGAATTCTCAGGGTATCCGCCATGGCGGCGCGGAATATTTCCACTGAGGCCATTTTGATTCAGGAGATGCAGAGGCTGCGAGACGAATACAACGAAGACGTCGTTTTGACGACGTTGGTAGATGATGTGCCGATCTGTGTTGAAAAAATACAGTCGTCCAATGCCCTGCGCATCCATTCTCGGGTGGGGCGGGTAAGTTGCCTTGTCAAGGGTTCTACTGGCAAGGCCCTTCTTACCTGGCAGCCGGATGACTTTATTGAGACAACATTGGATCAGAATTTTTCGGATGATGCGACAGGCAGAAGAGAACGGCAGAAGATGCGGGAGGAGCTTGCCCGTATTCGCAACCAGGGATATTGTATCTCTATCTCGGAGCAGGATGCCGGGGTGGC